>CALMJT010000089.1 GCA_937864365.1 uncultured Alteromonadales bacterium
CTAGAAGAAATGGGTCTTCGTGTTGTGGCTCAATGGTCTGGTGACGGTTCAATTTCTGAAATTGAATTAACGCCAAAAGTTAAATTGAACCTAGTTCACTGCTACCGTTCAATGAACTACATTTCTCGTCACATGGAAGAGAAATACGGCATTCCTTGGATCGAATACAATTTCTTCGGCCCAACCAAAACCGTTGAATCTCTTCGTAAAATTGCTTCACACTTTGACGAAAGCATTCAAGCAAAATGTGAAGAAGTTATTGCTAAATACAAGCCTGAGTGGGACGCAGTTATTGCCAAATACCGTCCACGTTTAGAAGGCAAAAAAGTTATGTTGTACGTAGGTGGTTTACGCCCACGTCACGTAATTGGTTCATACGAAGATCTAGGTATGGAAGTTGTTGGTACCGGTTATGAATTCGGCCACAACGACGACTACGATCGTACGTTAAAAGAAATGGGCGATGCCACTTTGCTTTACGATGATGTTACTGGTTACGAATTCGAAGAATTTGTGAAAAAAGTAAAACCAGATCTTATCGGTTCTGGCATTAAAGAAAAGTACATCTTCCAAAAAATGGGTGTGCCTTTCCGTCAAATGCACTCTTGGGATTATTCCGGTCCTTACCATGGTTTCGATGGCTTTGCGATTTTCGCACGCGACATGGATATGACGTTGAACAACCCATGCTGGGGCAAATTAAAAGCGCCTTGGAAAACTGAAGACTCTGTAGCTACAGCAGCAGTTGCCAACGCTTAATTAATCGCATCATTTTTTATTAACGTGCCGCTAGTGCTTCAATTAATGGAGCACTAGATCACTCAACCTTTCGCTAGTGTCACAGATTAGTGGCCTAGAAGGAGTTCCGAGATGAGCCAAGACGTAGAAAACATCAAACCAAGTTATCCTTTGTTCCGTAACGACGAATACAAAGAAATACTTAAAAATAAGCGTGAATCTTTCGAAGAAGCGCATTCACAGGAGAAAATTGACGAAGTATTTGAGTGGACCACCACCGAAGAATACAAAGAGTTAAATTTCCAACGTGAAGCATTAACCGTTAACCCAGCCAAAGCTTGCCAACCATTAGGTGCCGTACTTTGTTCTTTGGGTTTTGAGAAAACCATGCCTTACGTGCACGGTTCTCAAGGTTGTGTTGCTTATTTCCGTACTTACTTTAACCGTCACTTTAAAGAGCCTATCTCTTGTGTTTCTGACTCTATGACAGAAGACGCGGCGGTATTTGGTGGTCAGCAAAACATGAAAGATGGTTTGGAAAACTGTAAAGCGATTTACAAACCAGACATGATTGCGGTTTCTACCACTTGTATGGCGGAAGTTATTGGTGATGACTTAAACGCATTCATTAATAACTCGAAAAAAGAAGGCCATGTTCCTGATGAGTACCCAGTGCCTTTCGCTCACACGCCAAGCTTTGTAGGAAGTCACACCACTGGTTGGGATAACATGTTTGAAGGTATCGCTCGATATTTCACGCTTAACTACATGGAAGGCAAAGAAGTAGGTAGCAACGGTAAAATCAACATTGTTCCTGGCTTTGAAACCTACCTAGGTAACTTCCGCGTTATTAAGCGCATGATGAACGAAATGGGTGTAGAAGCCACCATGTTGTCTGATCCAGAAGAAATTTTGGATACACCAGCAGACGGCGAATTCCGCATGTACGCAGGCGGTACCACTCAAGACGAAATCAAAGATGCGCCTAACGCAAAAGATACTTTCTTGTTGCAACGCTGGCAGCTTGTTAAAACCGAGAAATTCGTTAAAAACACTTGGAACCACGCAACTCCACAAATTCACATTCCAATGGGTTTAGATTGGACTGACGAGTTTTTAATGGAAGTGAGCAAAGTCACCGGCCAACCTATTCCTGCGTCTCTAGAAAAAGAACGTGGTCGTTTGGTTGATATGATGACCGACTCGCACACTTGGATGCACGGTGTTAAATACGGACTTTGGGGTGATCCTGATTTTGTCATGGGCATGACCAAATTCTTACTAGAATTAGGTGCAGAACCAACTCACATTCTTTGTAACAACGCCAACAAACGTTGGAAAAAAGCAATGGATGCCATGTTGGCCGAATACAAAATGGATAAGCTTTGCGAAGTTCATATCGGTAAAGACTTGTGGCACATGCGTTCTCTAGTATTCACCAATAAACCAAACTTCATGATTGGTAACTCCTACGGTAAGTTTATCCAACGTGATACTTTGTACAAAGGTGAAGAGTTCGAAGTACCATTGGTGCGTATTGGTTTCCCAATTTTCGATCGTCATCATTTACATCGTCAAACCACTTTAGGTTACGAAGGAGCTATGCAAATTCTAACCACCTTGGTTAACTCTGTACTTGAGCGTCTTGACGACGAAACTCGCGGAATGCAAACCACTGACTACAATTACGATCTTGTCCGTTAATTGTGAGACCGGGCGATTACATTAATCGCCCACGTTGAAATTAAACGGTTTAACTTTGTGTATTTAACGTTGTGATTTTTTATAAAAATCACAATTAAAAAAGTTATTCGGTCATTTCGGGGTAACACAATTACCCCGCTTTTTATTTAACGGAGAAAGATTATGCCAAACGTAATGTTACGTCGTAACGAGTCTGGACAATTAACGCTGTACGTTGCAAAACGTGACCAAGAAGACGTGGTTGTGTCTATTGAAAAAGAAGGTTCAGAAGGTTGGGGCGGTACCATCGAGCTTGCCGATGGCTCAGCGTATTATATTGATCCGCTGGATGCCGAACCAAAATTACCAATCACCTTGAGAGCCAAACGTGCAGGGGGTTAATCATGAGCGCGCTTTGCGAAGATGTCGCTGTGCGATTGGCGCTCGCTGCACGTGCACTACCGGAAGAAATTGAAACTCGTGAATTAGTTCTCGGTGTGTTAGAAGCGGTTGGCGAACCTATTACCAGCGCAAAATTAAATAAACTCCGTTTAAATCGATTAAAAAAAATCGAAGCTCTCGCACACGTTGACGATGCTTATCTTAAAGAAGCACTCAACTTTCTTAAGGGTCGCAATATAAAACGCGAA
Source organism: uncultured Alteromonadales bacterium (assembly GCA_937864365.1). GTDB lineage: Bacteria > Pseudomonadota > Gammaproteobacteria > Pseudomonadales > Cellvibrionaceae > Sessilibacter. The sequence goes on from CALMJT010000089.1 coordinate 3,072, forward strand.
CCTGAACCTCTTCCCGAAATTATTTCCTTAAATGATGGCGACATGCCCGAATCCGTTCGTGTGGCTTGTGCGTCAAATTCTGGCGATAAAATTGACGGACACTTTGGCTCTTGCTCACGCTTTTTAGTGTATCAACTCTCTG
>CALMJT010000090.1 GCA_937864365.1 uncultured Alteromonadales bacterium
GCGACACATCCTTGTGTCGCGAGAAACTCTAGGTTAATCAGAGTTTCCTATAAACATAACATTTTACAGACGGCATCTTTTTACAAACTGTATTTTTAACGACTGCATCTTTTACAAATTATACTTTTACGGATGCCATTTTTTGTTTAAAAAAACCATTACCAAATTACTGAAATAATTTACATTTGGTAAATGCGTTTTGTTCGGTCTATTTTTTGAGGAGATTTTATTAACGTTGTGCGTTCATGAGTACATCTGAGTAAGTGAATAAATACTATCTAACATTTTAAACAAGCGTCAACAATAACTGTGGTTATATGCATACTGTTTCGTTATTAAATTCTACTTTTATTGTGCGATCTAGTTGTAGTTAGGTAGAATCACTTATGATGGCGTCGATTAGCTTGCCGCCGATTTTTCCGTTGACATATGCCAACTTTACGATTTACAGCATTTTTGACAATTTCCAAAAAATTATCGCTATCGAATTTGATTATGCCTTTTTTGCGTCTTTAAAACGTCAAAGCAATATAGCGTTTCTTTCTTATCGTCTTAATGTTTTTCCATAAGTAACGATTTATCACTCAGTTCACCGTGTGTTTCGATTCTACTTGCCCACAGGCGTGAGTTATTCTATCTTCTTCATACAGTGGTTATGAAATTCATGCATCTTGAATTCATTTTATACAATACAAAAACACTAAGGAATTACCATGTTGGAAGGCTGTCGCACCGCACAAGAACGCTGGGGCGGAGTAAATGAAATTATTGATCGTTGGCTGGCAGAACGTCAGGAGCTTTTGGTTCTGTTTTGCAGCTTAAGTGGTGTTAAATCTTTCCAAGACAGCGATCCTGAGTACGGCCCTAAGATATTAAAGCTGTGTCAGCTGTTGGTAGATTACGTTTCGGCCGGTCATTTTGAAGTTTACGAGAACTTAATCGAAGAAGGCCGTCACTTTGAGGATACAGAAGGTTTAAAAAAGGCCGCCGATTATTATCAAACCATCGATAAAACCACCGAAAGCCTGCTCGATTTTAACGACAAATACGCCGAAATCGACGATTTAAGCACTCTAGTTGGAGATTTATCGATTATGGGCGAAACGCTTGCCCATCGCTTTGAGGCGGAAGATCAAATGATTGATGTCTTGCACAATGCCCATAAGCACGAAGCCTTATCAACCGAAAAGTCTTCTTGATATTTCATCGAGCGTTGTTGTGGCGCTCGAATTTTCTCCCTTATTGCCCGCCTACCCAACTTATTGTTTTTCTTTTCTCGCCCGAGCTCATCGCTTGAATTGTTGCCTATTTTCTAAATGATATATTTTTGCTGGACACTCTGAATAATCTTGTGCCTTTGCCGATAACTCTGATTATTGTTATGAGAGTAGTTCGGATGTCTGTTCGAGTTTCTGCACACATAGTTTGGCTAGCGTCGCTCAGCTTTTGCCTAAGCGGCTGTTTTGAAGCGTCACCTAAACGCTCGGTTGAGGTTGCCAAACAGGGCCTGTATAGCGCCTCTTTGAGTCGTGACGGTTCTCATGCGGTAGTTGGTTCGATCTATCACGGTGCCAGCCTGTGGGAGAGTAAAGGTGAGCGGATTTTTAATTGGAACCACACTCAGGGCAACTATTCAGAAATTGTTGCTACGGCGTTTTCCCCGGAAGGTGCCTGGGCAGTAACCGCAGAAGAGTCAAACTTTGTGCTCTGGTCAACTATTTCAGGATCAGCAAGTGCTTACTTACAACTTCCTGCGGAACCGATGGATTTGGCGGCCTCAAATCAGGCTGATTTAGTCGCGGCGGCTCTCAACAATAATACCGCGGTTGTCTATGCGGCCAAAAAAAGCTCTTTAGTGCGTACTCTGCGCCATCAAGATACGGTATTGACTATCGATATTAGCGAAGACGGCCAATTGGTATTGACCGGCTCAGAGGATGACTTTGCAATATTGTGGGATTTGTCGACGGGAAAAAAAGTCCTGGAGAAGCGCTACGAAGACGACGTGGTTGACGTTGCCTTGAGTCCCAGCGGTAGAACGGCTTTTGTGGTTGCTCAATACGATAAGGCCGAGATTTGGAACACCACCAACGGCAAGACCTTAACGACCTTACCTTTGAGTGCCCAGCGTTTAGCACGCGGCAGCCGCTTCACCACGGCCGCCTTCAGTGACGATGATCGACTCCTGCTTACCGGTCGTCCCGACCAGATCGTGCAGTTATGGTCGGCCGAAACCGGCAAGTTGCTAGAAACCTGGAAACTGCCAAAACGCGATGCGTGGCGACCCACCTCTGCATCGGTGTTAGCGGTTAGCTTCGCTAAGCAAAAGGGCGTTTTTTACGCGGTTGCCTCCAATGGATACCTGCACGAACTCCGACAGTAGTGCTTAAGCGACCTCTAATATTTTATCGACCAACTTATCGATACCTTCTTTGGCTTCAATCATGTTTTCGGCCAGCATATAAGCCGGTGTGGTCGCGAGCTTGTTGTTTTCATCGTATGTAAACTCGCGCGCGCCACAGTCTTGGTGATCACCGCCCAATTCAGCGATTGCCTTGGCGGTGTCTAGATCACGGCCAATGGTACATTTCACGCCCGCGCCACAAATTGCGGCGGCCATTACCGGGGAGATGCATATCAAACCAATGGGTTTACCAGCTTCATGAAAACGCTTGGCGAAGGCTAAAAACTCTTCATTGACCTGTAAACCAACACCGTTTACCGCAAAATCACACAGATTTTTTGCCGCGCCAAAACCACCGGGAACGATTAGCGCATCAAAATCTTCGGCCTTGGCCTCAGATAAAGGCTGAATATCACCACGCATGATTCGTGCTGCCTCAACCAAAACATTTCGGGTTTCACCTTTGGCAACTTCGCCACTGAGATGATTTACAACGTGCAATTGCTTGATATCCGGCGCGAAAGCCTCGATACGTGCGCCAGCTTCGTTTAAACGCAGCAATGTAAATACCGACTCGTATATCTCGGCGCCGTCAAAGACTCCGCAACCGGACAATACTACCGCTACTTTTTTACTCATGTGTTGCTTCTCCAAATTCAGAAATGACGATAATTTGAAAGATAATTAGGTACTTAAACGGACGCAAAGCACCCAAAGAATAGATGTTCTTATAGATTTCCTATTAACATCTATCGCCCATTATTAGCAGGCAAGCGGCGCCGTTCTTGTAGACATCTTCTACAAGTAACGCAATTTGCTTTTACAGAAAGGGAATTATTCTGGCTGAAGCAATGATCCGGCTTCAATCCAAAACGTTAAATCATCAACTTTTTGATTTAATTCGATCATTTGAGTGTGCAATAAACCGAACTCTTCATTTAATGCATCGGTGACTGTGTTTTGTTCTGATTTATCGCGTTTGAGTTGTTTGCGAATTGCCACGGCTTTTTCAATAACTGAGTCGGCAGCGTTATTAATGTCAGCCATTTGTTGCTTAAGGCTACCGGTTTCATCAAACTCTTGAGACTTCGACTCCAATCGAAACCATAATTTTCCGGCTCGCTTAAAGGAATCGGTCTGTTTTTGTAAAGCTGTGGCAGCAGATTTTAACTCTTTTGTGCATATATCGGCCTGTGCCGAGGCATCACTGCACTGCACAACAATTCGCTCGGCTGCGGTTAACTCATCTTGGTAATTGCCGAGGCTGTTAATGTAAATTTCTTGACGTTGAAAACCTAGCGATTCTAAAGACCAGATATAACCAGTCTCGCAACCACTTAAGCAAGCTACGCACAACAACACAAACCACCGAGACATATTTTTAACCCTGAACACTTACGGTTTTAATACCATCAATTAAAACAAGACCAACATTTAAAACGAGGCAATGCAGGCGCTAGTGTAACTGCATCAATGGAGGATACAAGCACGTCTTGTATCTAATCGCGACGTTTAAAAAACGTAAATGTGCCTACGCCCAGAAGGCCGCGCTGTATCAGACCAAGATCAGTCTTGTTTACAATACATAACGCGGCTTAACCTAACGCTTCTGACGGCACAGTAGGTTTTGTTAATGTTATACACAAACAGTAATTGACGCTTTAACTCGAATAAAAATCGCCGGATCAGTTACCGTTCGCTGCACACATTAAGGAGGGTTAATCGGAGAGTTGCGATTTATGTGAAGACCCCCGATTTTTTCTTACTTTAGGAACCTCTGATTAACTCATCCATGATTTAATCAGAGGACAGAAATT
>CALMJT010000091.1 GCA_937864365.1 uncultured Alteromonadales bacterium
TAATTGAAATTGTGAAGAAATTGGAAATCGAGTTTTCAATTTCTTCCCTCTGATTAAATCAGGGATGAGTTAATCAGAGGTTCCAATAAGTTCACAACAATTCTCCTTCTGTAATTCCAATAAATTAAAACGATTAGAATTTGCAAAACATTTTTGTATAACAAAAGTTTAACCGAATCTAATCGCATTTCTAAAGGCCCTCAATTAAGGGCCTTTTTTATTTGTTTCTAACACCAGAAACACCTAATCTTTGCGCAATAAAAATTGCCCAAGATTATTTATCGATGATGAACAACAAAACCACGTTTAAACACCGCCATAGCCAGCACAATCCTTTAAAGACCACCTTAAAACAGGTCGCTAAGAATTTAATAGTGATCACATCCATCACTATTGCAGCCTGTGCAAACAACACCACGTCTAATAAATCAGAATTTAGCGCAGAAAATACCACTTCCATTTACACGCTGAATAGCCAAAATAGCTGCAATAAAAATATCAAGCTAGAGATTTTAGGCTCGGGAGGCCCAGAATTCGATGACCACCGTGCCTCTACCGGTTATTTAATTTGGATCGACAACAAAGCACGCTTTTTAGTAGATTTTGGTTCGGGTTCGGCATTGCATTTTGAGCAATCAAATGCACGCATTGAAGACATAAGCGCGGTTTTATTAACGCACTTACACGTAGACCACACCGCCGATTTGCCTGCATTAATAAAAGCCTCTTACTTTACTGGCCGCAGCGAAAATTTATTAATTTTCGGCCCGACCGGTAATTTTAAAATGCCAGACACAGAAGAATTTATCACTGGATTGTTTGGTGAATTAGGCCCATTTCGATATTTATCAGATTATCTTCCAGACTATCTTCCAAGTACGAACAACGAACAATCTCAGTATGTTATCGAAACCCAAAACATCGATCATTTAAAACAAGAAATTGTTACCCATAAAATCGAAGACGATCTTCACATATCGGCAACCGGCGTAAAACACGGAATTATTCCTGCTATTGCTTGGCGAATAGATATTGGTAGCTGCTCAATCAGTTTTAGTGGCGATATGAATACCGGCGGTGACGCATTTATTCCATTAATTAAAAACAGCGATGTTTGGGTTGCGCATAACGCAGTACCCGAAGACGCAGGACGCATTGCAAAAAGCCTGCACATGCCACCGTCTGTTATAGGAGAGTTTGCAAAAGCTGCAAATATTCAGCAATTAATTGTATCGCACAGAATGAATAGAACCCTTGGCCGCGAACAAGAAACCAAACAAGGCATAGAGCAATCTTTTTCTGGCAAAATTTACTTCGCAGAAGACCGCGACCAATTCATATTAAATGAAAGAAGCTCTGATTAATTCAACCATGATTTAATCCTAAGAAAAATTAAAAACCGAACACATAAAAAAGAGAATTACTATGAAAAACGTTGTTATTACCGGAAGTAATCGAGGCATTGGACTCGCGTTGGTTGAGCACTATCTCAAACAAGGCTTTAACGTTATCGCCCTTTGCCGAAGTGCAAGCGACGCACTTAAAAACTCTGGCGCCAACATTATTGAGCACATTGATGTTGGCGATGACAAAACCCTTGTGCAATTAAAACAACAGGTTGCCGAGCAACTCAAATCTGATCACATAGACATTCTTATCAACAATGCCGGTGTGTTAAGTCGTGAAAGCATTGGCGCTCTAGACACAAACGCCATTGCACAACAATTTAACATTAATAGCATTGGCCCTTTAAGAGTTACCAGCCAACTGCTGCCTCTACTCGTCTCGGGCTCAAAAGTCGCAATGGTAACCAGTCGCATGGGATCTATGGCTGACAACACCTCGGGAGGGTATTATGGCTACCGAATGTCAAAAGCAGCATTAAACGCCGCTGGTGTTTCTTTAGCGCTCGATCTCGCACCCAAAGGCGTTGCCGTGGCACTGTTACACCCCGGATTTGTGCAAACCGAAATGGTTGGTGGCGGTGGCGATATCACGCCCAAACAGTCCGCAGAGGGTTTAGCCGCACAAATCGAGAAGCTCACCCTTGCGAATTCCGGCGGCTTTTGGCATTCCAATGGCGAAACCTTAACTTGGTAATGAACGTTTTATGAGCAACACCCAAATTCACGAAATGAATACACAGCAACACACGCAACACAGCAATGCTTTCGAAACACTTCGTGCAAAACGCCTTGCCGAAGCCACAAAGCCATTTTTGGCGCGTGGTGCTAAGATAATTCGCTGTAAGCGTTGTCAGCTCAGCCGATGCATTTGTTCATTTCGTGAAGAGGTCAACTCAGATATCGACGTTATATTGTTACTTCATCGCAATGAAGTCTTAAAACCCACCAACACCGGTCGATTAATTGCGGATTGCTTTCCAAACAATACCTTCGCCTATGTTTGGGCAAGAACCGCCATCGACTCGAATTTAGAGCAATTATTAAAAGACCCAACGCGAGAATTTTTGCTGTTATTTCCCGGTGAAAAAAACCCGCAGTTAACCGCCACAACAATTACTGAATTACCGCAAGACAAAAAACTTACCGTGGTAATCATTGATGCAACTTGGAAGCAAGCACGAAGAATGTATCTACAAAGCCCTTGGCTGCATCAATTTCCGTGCATTCCCTTATCTGAAGACCAACTTCGCGGACAATACGGCATGCGCAAAGCGCCACGAGACATGCAAACCTCCACCGTAGAAGCATTTATCGCCGCATTGAATAATTTAAATAAACCCGCAACGGCCAAACACTTACTCGCCTATTTTAAAATATTTAATCAGCATTACTTATCCATGCGCATGAATGTTCCGCTAGAAAAAATAGGAAACTCTGATTAACCTAGAGTTTCTCGCGACACAAGAATGTGTCGCCAATTTCAAGAACGGTAAGTGATTGAAATTGTGAAGAAATTGGAAATCGCGTTGTCAATTTCTGTCCTCTGATTTAATCATGGACGAGTTAATCAGAGGTTCCAATAATAAATAATTTCGACGAAAAATAATTACCCAAAGGATATAACCCATGTGCGGAGGTGTACGATTTAAGGCCGATGGTGACGAATTAAAAATTTATTTTCCAAACCCAAAAGCAGTGTTACCCGTACGCCAAAAAGACGGCAGCCATAAACTGGTTGCCTGGGGCAGACGAGAAAACCAACCCGGCTTTATGCCAAGAGGCGGCTGGGCAAGACTCGACTCCATTCATTCTGGCAAATGGAGCCAATACTCACCTATTCCCGTTAAAATTGACGTCGAAGCCTTTATGGAAAAAGACATCAACAACGAAAGCCAATGGTACGAACTAAAACCTGGCGAATTTATTCAAGGTTTAATCGCCACACTCGGCAACGAACAACGTTTATACGTAGTAACCGAAGCCTCTAACAACAGCAACCACAAAACCGGACGCTGGCCCAGAGTAATCTCTGAAGAAACCTAAACCTCAACATTATTCACAACATTAAAACGTTGTTATTAAAATACCGGTAAATAAATTTAAAACTTGATAATTAAATAAAAACCTGCAATTAACCAAAAACCATTTGTTTATCAAAACAAACTTATTTAACTAAAAACCATTTATTCACTAAAAACCTTTAATTAACCCAACCATAATTTAATTACATAAAACAAGTTTAAAATACGATTTCGAAAATAAAAATTATAAGTTTAGGAACCTCTGATTAACTCATCCATGATTTAATCAGAGGACAGAAATTGAAA
>CALMJT010000092.1 GCA_937864365.1 uncultured Alteromonadales bacterium
GCCACAGATACTACAACCCCAACACTGGGCAATTTACCCAACAAGACCCGATTGGGTTATTGGGAGGATTAAATAACTATCAGTACGCACCTAATCCGGTTGGGTGGATTGATCCGTTTGGGTTGACTGCGGAAAAAGAAGATCCAAATAGACAAGCTAATGCTATTGTAGCCGTAACACCTGATGACATAGCTCAAGCTATCAAATCTATTGAAGCTAAAGGGTTATTTTTTGGTCAAGACTATGTCTACATAAAAGGCTCCAACAAAAATGTGAGTAAGCATAGCGGAGCAATACAAGAAAAAATTCGAGACCTTAATGATCCTAACGCTTCCCTGAATTATCCAATGATTGCAGCAGATAATGTAATTGTTGAAGGTCACCACACTATGGTCGCCATGGAGCTGACGGGCCATTTAGATAACGAATTAATTTCAGGTATAAAACACGAAACAAAATTAATGTTGGAGGAGGATGGTACAGATCCAACCAAATGGAATCACGGGGCAACTAAGACACCATCTTCAGATGTGAGAATATTAGATGAAAATGGAGAGTTGGTTAGGAAGGTAGGTAACAACACTGAGCCAGAGGTTGTTGCAAAGAGTGTAACTCAGACTAGCGTAGACGATAAACTCGCGAAATATCTCTTAAATAAAGATCACCCTGTTGGCGGTAGTAAGGCGAAATGGTTTGATGAGGCACTAGGGTTTGGTCAAGGAAATGCCAATGATTTGGCCAAGCAGATTGTATTTAACGAAAAGTCCGCTGTTAAAGGAGCGTTAACACAGCATGGGCAGAAGTTTGACCAAATCATCCCTATAACCGGAGCTAATGGGCGAGTGATCGATGTCAAGTTTAGCTGGATACGAAATAATGACGGTGCAGTAAGGCTCGTTACAGGTATACCAACGAAGAAATAATTATGTTCAATGAGTATGATGTTGTAATTGCCAAAGTAGATCTTTCAGAAAAAGTCAGGTCTGGCTGTCTTGGTACAGTATTGTTGTGTTTTGATGGTGATGACTACGAAGTAGAGTTTGTTGATAGTCAGAAAGATACGCTGGAAGTGTTAACTGTTTCTGGCAGTAATTTAGTACTTCAGTCTGAATTTGAATCTAGTCGTCCTTGATGCTAAAGCCCGCACTCGCGGGCTTTTCTTTATGGCAAATCCTTAGCTGCAAAGTTCTGCCGCTGATGGATCACGGCCAGCACGTAGCGGTTGTCACCTTTGACTTCGTACATGATCCGATAGGAATAAATGTGCAGTTCTTGCACCTCAGGTTTATTTACTTCAGGCACCATCTTGCCAATGTTAGGGAAGCGGTCGAGGATGTTGGTTTTTTCTCGGATCTCCTGGGCGACCTTTTTGGCGTAGTGCTTGGAATCCTCAGCTATAAAATCATGGATGTGTTTTAAGTCTGCCCGGGCAGGCTTTGTTGCAAAGGGGCCAAAACCTGCTAAGAACTTCAAGCCTTTGACCAACCCTGCACAGAAACCGAAGGTTCCAGACGGGTATGAAGCTGTTCCTGGCACTAAGGGAGGAACCGTTTACAGAAAACCAGGCACTGAAGGAAATGCGAATACTATTCGCGTGATACCACCAACTAAACAATACCCGAACGGGTATTGGCGGCAATATAACTCTCACGGGCAACCGATTAACCCATCTACTGGGAAACCTGGCCTTAAACACGAAACTCATATTGAATTACCACCTAGTTGAAGGTTTTCACATGTACGGTATAGACAAAGCGGTTAATTTTAAATTTATGATCGGTAAAGAGTTGTTACAACTTTGTATCGGCCTTTATCAATTAATATTGAATTTTACAGACCAACTTATTATTTCCGCAGAGTGTGTGTTTCGTCTTGAGTATCCTGATGGTTCTGTAATTGAGATTTCATGTGATAGCCCTGAGCACACAGGGCACTTGGCCTGTTTGCTTGGCAGAACTATTGAAACCATTCAAACTGAAGTTAATGGTGAACTAAATTTGGTTTTCTCTGATGGCTTTCAGTTATCTATTATTGATAGTAACGAAGATGAAGAGTCTTTTACTGTTACGATGGGTGACCATGAAATAGTTGTGTAATTTAATGTTCCAAACAGTAAATTGTTTGGAAGGTAGTTAAATGAAACAGTTGAGTTAGAAGCTAACCATCAAATTAATACACTATCGAAGAATCAACTGAAAAAGCTGGCCGCTACATCGAGAGCCGGAGTTGCTGAGTTGGGAATTAAAAGCAGAAGGTTTGAAAATCTTCAAGCTAAAATCCCAGAATTTCCTGGGCTACAAGTAGATGGGAAAAACTTCACGATTGTTGATAAGGATGTATTTATGTCTGAAGTAAGAGTTATGTTTGGGCAATCAAATAATCCTTTAAACCCTATGACAGAGAAATTAATTCTCAATCACATTGGCTCCAAATCATCATTCCCCACTACGGCAGGTATTCCAGGATTACATGCAGAGGTTCAGGCTGCGAATGATGTGTTTAATCAAATTGCAAGAAAGGGAATTGATGTAAATACTTTTGATCTAAGCAAAGTACAGGTTTCGACGTTTAGATTGGCCCCAGATAAAACTGGTGGTCAAGGTCTGGCCTTCGACGCTTGTAGTAACTGTGGAAGTATTCTGTCGCCTCCTATTAATATTTTGACTGGGAGGAAGTACTAATGCTCAGAGTAAAAGCTAGCAAACTGAGTTATCTAGATGATGTGGCTAATTATAAGGGGGCACTGTTTACTGGTATTGCATATTTTATATCAGGCGGTGTGATTGCAAAGGTATCTCGATTCAATGAGGGTGAAGAGGTTGGAAGTTATGTATGTGAATTTCTGCCTGATGCCGTACCGTTGATATCTATTGATACTGATTTATTAGAATCAGAAGACGATCTGGAGCCTTATCTTTACCATGATAAGGCATTTACGGGCTTAGCTTATGACTTTGATGGTGATAAGTGTGTTGGTGAAGCTTTATATAGAGATGGTATTCTTTGTTATGAGGCTTCTTGGTACGATACTGGACAAATTGCCACTTTGGAAATTCTTGATGAAAATCTATATCAAAATGTTTGGTGGAATAAGGATGGAAGTTATCAGTATGTAAAAATATCTGAAAAGAATTCTTTTAAACTGGATGTTAGATTTAATGAAGATAGGTTGATTACGAGCGTAAGAATTGAGGGTGATTATTTCTCTCGTGTGCCTTTTTTGAAGGAGAAAATAAGAGTTCGGTTTTTAGAGAGGCGCTCTGATATTTGTAATTTAGAGTTGGCTTCTTATTTATATCTGGCTGGGTCTGGAGTGGATGACCAATTTTTAGATGCCTTAGAAACGACGAAAGGATTTGGCGGGCTTAAAAAGCTCCATGTTAATAGTTCTGAGTTGAAGGGTCAGAGACTTATTGATTTGGTTGATCAGAATGATTTGCAAGAACTTCTTATAGATGACGACGCTAATAAATTATCAGAGGCAGCAGGAGAGGTTAAGAATAAATATCCAATGTGTTATATAGAGTACAATAGAGTCGTATTAGCATAAAGGCTTAAGGCTTTGCGAACAGCTTGATCGGCTTGCCGAGTTGTTTCCGGTAGGCGGTATTTAGGCGCAAGCTTTAATACCCATCCACACGCTGTTGTTAACGAAATTCGATGGCCAATGGATATATAAACTGGGTTGATACTGGTCTTAGTTCTTAGCACGTTGCCAATTACTTCATCGTTATCAACAAGGGGGGCAAACGCGCCTCTTGTTGTTTCTGGTTCTTGATACTCCCCGAGTAATCGTGTTTTACCACAGTCAATAGTTGGCACATCAAAAATCACTCCCAAATGACAGTCAAGCCCAAAACGCCGTGGATGGGCAAGGCCCTGCCCATCACAGACAACTAAATCCGGTGTGTATTGAAGCTTTGCAAACGCTTTAATTAATGGCGGTAATTCCCGAAATGGAAATAGCCCCGGTATATAGGGGAAGCTTTCAATGTCTTCGGCGGTTGATGTTTCAATAATCTCCAATGTCTCGGCGTTAAGTATAACGACAGCAGCAACTAGTCTATCGTTGTCCTTCTGGTAGGCGACATCAACGCCAGCAACCAGCTTTACTTCATTAATTTGGTCTGTCTTTACAACTTTAGCTGCTAGCTCTTGTTGCAGGTTTAAAGCTTCTTCGTCGGATAAAGTCCAAGGGTGATGAATGATAGGTTCCACTGCTATTTGCTTGAGCTTACTGAAAGACTAATGGCCGTACGTTTCAAAATCACGCCTACGATAATCGATTGAATGAAGTGCCGATCTTCTTCTGACATCTGGCCCACAGTCTCAACATAAACGGCGTGAATTTGGTGAGTCGGTATCTCCATTGCTTAGCCTCTGCTAACATCTAATCAACATCTATAGTCCAAATATTCAGTCTAGATAGTTCTTCTATTAAGTCGTGTGCTGTTTTTTTTGATTGAAATTCAAAGAGCGTATTTTTTTCATCAAAGAACTGTATGGTTGGTGGGGACGATAAAAGAGCTCTGTGTCCTACATATATTTTATCCGGTAGATTGTAGTTGGTATCCATTTCGTCAAAGCGGATACTGTTTTTTTCTTCCGCGTTATTTGTATAATCTATCCCGTGTTCGCTAATACATAATATATTCGCCAGCTGGTCTTCGCCGAAAAAAACGTCCGCCTTTCCTGACGGTGAATGAGACAGCGCAGGTCTACGCAGTTTCGATAATATTAAATTTTTCGATTTTTTATTCATGGTAAATTAATTTTTCGAATTTGGGTAATTGATAATAAAATGATTCCGATATTAATATGGTCTTTAATGACTTCATTTATTGTCACTTAAATATAATTGTAACAATAATATAAAACTGATTTTATTGTTATTGAAGCTCACAATATAGGATATTCACCTAATATAAAAGAACGCCCTAAAAACCGGTATTCGCTATTACTTTGGGTGGGACAAATTTGCTCCCGATGCAAAATATACCCACCAATGGGACAATAAAGGCCGCTACGATTATCGTTTTGAATGGGACGACGTCAAAAGCACTCTAAATCTATCGACAGCAATGGCAATGTACTGCAATACGAATATAGCGATCGCGGTCAACTGATTCAAGAAGCCAAACCCGACGGCAGCGAATTCAGCTACGACGATAACGGCAACATCACTCTCGCCATCGACCACACCGGCGGTGTGACCCGTTTCGCCTACAACGAAAACAACCAGCTTACTTGCTATACCGATGTCAGCGGCCGCACGACCGAATACCACTCAATACGCCGCCGCTGGATTCTTAGTCGCGCACATCGAAGGCGACCACAACAACAGTCATCAA
>CALMJT010000093.1 GCA_937864365.1 uncultured Alteromonadales bacterium
ATGAAGGTGGCGAAGCGGAATTGCGCTTCAAATTTAAAATACTGCCTAAATTGGGGGCGGCGAATATTGTCTTTTCGGCAGAGCATAACGGAATTGATGCATCGCGCAGTGCCAGTCTGAGTGTACGACCAGTAACGACTTATCGCAGTGACTTTAGCGCAGGCTTTAATAAAAATGGCGATGTTACTGTAGAATTGTCTCGCCAACTGTTTGAACCATTAGCCTCTCAGCATATTTCTGCATCGACAAGTCCGCTGGTATTGGTTGATGGTCTGCACGATTATTTAGAAAATTATCCACACGGCTGTACCGAACAAGTTGTTAGCCAGGTATTTCCGCGAATTGGTTTAATGAGCCATATCGGCTGGCAAGACCAACAAGCTCAATTGCAGGAGCATTTTGACCAAGTTTTGTTAAAACTGCGTCAGCGTCAATTAAGTGAGGGTGGTTTTAGTTTTTGGCCAGGTAATAGTTCGGTTTCTGAATACCCAACGGTTTACGCCGCGCACTTTTTATTAGAGGCTAAAGAACTCGGTTTTGCGGTGCCTAACGATATTTTAGAGCGCCTAGAGAGTTATTTAACGTTTTATGTTGGTCAACAAAGTAGTGATTTAGAGCAGGCACGAGTACGCGCCAATGCGATTTATTTGCTGACTCGCATGGGTAAGGTTACCACTAATTACTTGGTTGAGCTGCAAGAGTACCTCGAAAAAAATTACGCCAAAACTTGGCGAAAAGATTTAACCGCAAGCTATATGGCTGCTACTTATCTGCTGTTAAAACAAAATGATCAAGCAGAGCAGTTAATTGATAGCTATGTTGTGGCTGCGAATACTAAAAATATCTACGGTGATTTTGATTCCGCGTTAACGCAAAATGCACAGCATATTTATTTATTGGCTCGTCATTTTGAATCGAAGGCGAAGGCATTAAATTACTCGGTGATTTCGGAATTTATTAAACCTATTTTTGAAGGCCGCTATAACACTATCGCCGCGTCTTATTCGGTATTGGCGTTAAGTGCTTACGCAAGCATCACCGAAAATTCCGACGTTGATGCCGCGATTGAATTTATGGCTCAATCAAATTCAGGTCAACAGGTTTTAACCCGTGAGTCAGCGCCGTTTGCACAAGCCAATTATGATACCGATACCACGGCAATTACCGTAAAGGGCGAAGACGGCTTGTATTACGTAAACGTACAAACTGGGTTTGATCATCAATCACCAACATCTGCTGTTAAGGAGGGTGTTGAGGTTACCAGAACCTTCTACGATAAAACCGGTAAAGCGGTTGATACCATAAAACAAGGCGCCGAATTGGATGTGGTTATTCGTGTACGTGCCCTAAACAATAAAACACTCAGTAACATTGCTGTGATTGATTTACTGCCGGGTGGCTTTGAAGTGGTTCGTAACTCGATTAACAATGCGCAAACGTATAATAGTGATTTAGCTTTTAACAATATTGATTACGTAGACGTACGCGAAGATCGAGTTGTTTATTATGGTCGCTTTAACAGTGCAATTACCGAATTAAAATACAAGGTAAAAGCAACCGCAGCGGGCACCTTTACGGTACCATCTACAACCGCTGAATCGATGTACGATCGCTCTGTAAAAGCCATTTCAGAATCGCGCAACTTTAAGGTACTAGCCGCACAACCATGAAGTTAAAATCCTTTACGCTGAGTGTTATTCAATGGAGTTTAATAACGCTTGGCGTAATTTTATTAACATTGAGTGCCATTATTGCTTTTGCGCCTAAACCGCAATTGTATGCTGATATCAGTTATTCAACCGCGATTTTAAGTGACGAAAATACGTTATTGCGAATTAGCTTGGCCGACGATGATCAATATCGATTATTTCAACCCATAGAAACCATCGCACCAGCATTAATCGAGGCGACTTTGCTCTATGAAGATCAAGATTATTACGAGCATTGGGGTGTTGATGTTTTAGCGTTATTTCGCGCAGCTTGGTCAACGTATGGAATAGGGCATCGTCGAGTAGGTGCATCGACCATTACCATGCAAGTTGCGCGCATGCGTTGGCAAATAAATTCTTCAAGTTTTTATGGCAAACTTGAACAAATATACAGAGCTTTGGTATTAACGCGTCATTACAATAAACAAGACATACTAGAAGCTTACTTTAATGGTGTTTCTTACGGACAAAATGTTCAAGGCATAGCCGCCGCCAGTTTAATTTATTTTAATAAAACCGCCGATAAACTCACATGGCCCGAAGCCATGATGCTTAGTGTGGTACCACAAAACCCGAGTAAACGAGCCCCCGGTTTGGCAAAAAGTTATACTTCTATAAAACAGGCTCGTGATCGATTATTTGAACTTTGGCTAGAAAAGCACCCAGAAGACATAAATAAAAAAGCATTTTTAGACTTACCGCTTTCAGTTGCTTCTTTAAATAAATTACCGTTTATTGCCCCGCATTTTACGCAGTATCAACTTCAACAGATTAATAATGCTGGCTTGCTGGATAATAGCTACCAGTCTAATGTTATTGAAACCACCCTAAATGTAAGCTTGCAAAAGCAGTTAGAAAATCGTATTGAAGAATACGTATCTAAACGTAAAAAAGACGGAATCAATAACGCTGCGGCTTTGTTAATTAATTACGAAACCAATACCCTAAAAGCCATGGTGGGTTCGGCGGATTTTTTCTCAACCGAATTCGAAGGGCAGGTAAACGGTACGACGGCTAAACGATCACCGGGTTCGGCTTTAAAACCGTTTGTGTATGCCTTGGCAATGGATGAAGGTTTAATTCATCCCATGACCATGTTACGCGATACACCCAAACAGTTTGCCGGGTTTTCACCGGAGAATTATGACAAGCGATTTTTAGGGCCGGTGTTTGCAAAAAATGCGCTGATCACCAGTCGCAACGTACCGGCTGTAGACTTGCAAGCGCAGCTTAAGCATTCAAGTTTTTACGAGTTTCTAGTCAATGCCGGTATTAAAGATCTTAAAGAACCTGATTTTTACGGGCTAGCACTGGCATTGGGCGGCGGCGAAGTTACCATGTTGGAGCTTGCGCAACTCTATGCCGGTTTAGCACGTGGTGGTGAGTTTTTACCGCTAATCTCTGTAAAAGATCAAAATTCGAAAACACAAAAAGAACCAGCACAAAAAGAACCAGCAAATACTCAACAATCCGCACATTTATTGTCTGCTGAAGCAAGTTATTTAATTTTAGATATTTTAAAAGATAATCCGCCACCAGACGGTAGCTACCGTAACTTGGTTTCGGATAATAAGTGCAATTTTCTTGAAAAGAGGCCAGCTGGTATAG
>CALMJT010000094.1 GCA_937864365.1 uncultured Alteromonadales bacterium
TAATCGTTTTAATTTATTGGAATTACAGAAGGAGAATTGTTGTGAACTTATTGGGACCTCTGATTAACTCATGCCTGATTTAATCAGAGGGAAGAAATTGAAAACTCGATTTCCAATTTGTTCACAATTTCAATCGCTTACCGTTCTTAAAATTGGCAATACATCCTTGTATCGAGAGAAACTGTGTCGGTAGAAACTTTAGGTTAATCAGGGTTTCCTATTGTTATTCGGCTCTTAGGACTCTTGGCATAAGTCCGTAATGGCGCGCATAAACCATTGTTTGGCCTTGCCCATGTGTTGGTTTTTCCACGCCAGCTGCATAGCAACTTGTTGTGGTGCACCGTCGCCAATGACTTTTAAGCTGCCGTTATCTAATAGGTCATGCACGCGAGAGATGGGAACAGAGCCGATACCAATTCCTTTAACCAGCGCATTAATCTTTAAACTGATACTAGAAACGGTTAAGCGAGGTTGTTTATCAAACAGTCGGACTTCTCTTTTCGGACGTGTAATGGCTGAGTCTGCCACGGCGATTGCGCGAAATTGCGTCAGAGATTCTTCAGCCAACGGATTTTCCATTTGATGGATTGGGTGCGTTGGCGCCGCACAGTACATAATGGTTTCGTTGTACAAAAATCGGGTTTGGATTTCGGCCAAGCGAATACCAATGTCTGAGGCAATGACCAAGTCTACCTTGTCTTGTTCGAGAAGCTCCCAAGTGCCTGAAAGCACCGAGCTTTGCAATTTGACGCGCGTTCCCGAGACCTTTTCGAATTTAGAAATTAGTGGAAATAAGCGCTCTTCTTCAAATAACGCTTCTACGCCAATGGTAACTTCCGGCTCCCAGCCGTCCGCCATGGCGCGCGCGTCAGAGATCATTTCTTCGGTTGCGTGCAGAATTTCACGGCCACGTTCTAAGATGAGTCGGCCAATGGGTGTTAATAATGCTCGGTGTCCGGAACGATCAAACAAAAGTAGGTCTAATTCTTCCTCTAATTTTTGAATACTGTAACTCAACGCAGAGGGGACTTTTGATAATTCTTCGGCCGCGGCAGCAAAACTGCCACGGCGGTCGATGGCGTCAAGTGTTCTTAACGCATCTAGGGTTAACTGTGGATCTCGTCTCATAGTTATGTAATCTGATATTGGGTAGTAGAAAATAGCAGTTAACCACGTCTTGAGCTTCTTGGAAAGCTTGGTAAATTCACCCGGTTATACCAGCGACGGAGTATTAAATTTCTTCAAATGACGACGAAACATTTTCAACCATTTGCAACGCTATTTGCTCAAAAATGGGTATTTTTTACCGCGTTATTTAGCTTCTTTTTTAGTGCAGTAACCAGTGGCGTTAATGCGTCAGAAAAAGTTGCCTTGCCTATTCCTCCACTCGTTCACAAACAATTAAATGATGTCGTCTCGAAATATCCGGGGCTTTCGGGTCAGGCCGTGCTTATTACTCCACAAAATACTTTTTTTGTGAATTTTGGCAATGTGCCCGTTGACGCTAATGCTCAAGCCATTGAGCCTGTTAGCGCTTCGACGGTATTTCGCTTAGGTTCAATTACAAAGTCTTTTACCGCTATCGCCTTATTAAAATTAATAGAACAATATCCCGATAAGGTCGCGCTTGACGACCCGATTTCGAAATTCATTGAAGATGGTTGGATAACAAATTCTTATGCCAACGATATTACTTTAGCGCAACTGCTCGAACATACGGCCGGCTTCACCGATATCAGTGGTGAGGAGTTTGATTTTAACGAGCCGATACCTCTTGAAGACGCCTTGCTGAAATTTAAGCAATACCACCATACACGCTGGAATCCGGGCGAATTTAGTTCATACAGTAATTTAGGCGCGGGATTTGTTGGTTACGTGATAGAGCAGGTGAGTGGGAAACCTTATGAAGACTTTTTAGCAGAAGCGGTGCTCAATCCTTTGGGTATGACAACCGCCGGATTTAAACAGAGTTCGGTTCGGGTGATAGGTTATAAATCTGACGGAGTTACAGTAATTCCCTACTGGCATACGGTTTATCGACCTTTTGGTGGTCTCAATGCATCTGCCTTGGATATGAGCCGATATTTGCAGGAGTTGTTGAATCCTAAGTTACTGTCAGCGAAAGAATTACAACAATTCATTACACCCAATACTGGTTTAGCTGCCGAATCAGGATTAACTTTTGGTTATGCGTTGGGTAATTACACGGCTTTAGTAGAAGATTATTTATTTCATGGGCATTCGGGTGACGCCGACGGGTATTTATCCAGATTTGGTTTTAGCCAGGAGGCCGAAGGTGCTTACTACGTTGTTATTAACCGTTTTGATCGCGCCTTGGTTAGCCGTTTGCAAGATGTTCTCGCGAATGCCGTTGTTGCACACGCTAAGCGACCACCGCCAAAAGCACCAAAAATTTTAACCATAACCGACAATTATCAATGGATTGATGGTCGTTACACCGAAGCGACGGCACGTTTTATTAATGAAGACAAAAGTACAGCAGAGTTTGGACAGATTTATTTTGATACTCGTAAAAATGTTATTCGGGTGAAAAGAGCGGGGCGATCTGATTCGCTTTGGTATCCCGTAGCCATTGGCAAAAATAAAGAAGGCGAAGAATGGGTGTCGGTTCGACATAATTATGAAAATCGAGCTACAGCAGTATTTCTCAAGAAAAAAGATGGAGGTATTGCGTTTATTACCGAGTTTTGGAATTTAGTAAAAATGTAATTTTTTGTTGGTAGTCTAAAAAGTAATTTTATTTCTATTGGCTGACTTCAGGAAACTCTAGGTGCGTCAGAGTTTCCATTGCTTTTGAGATAATTAACATCTGCTGACATTATGGCGCGTCGAATATCGGTATGAGATGTTTCTATGAAATTAAGGTTCGAGTTAAATATAGTGTTTTTATAAATAACACCAATTTCGGCAAGCGTTGGCGCAACATCTGGAAAGCCGGTACGGTCGGCCCATTGTGAATAAAGAGGCATAAAAACCGGTTCGGGTAAAAAGGTGTCGAGCTTGGTAAACATTTCTATCGTGCTCCAGCTGCGATTTGCAGGTAAGCAACAATTGGCTAGCTCAGCAAAAACCGAATTTAGGGATTGTTTATTGTTGGTCATTTTCCGAATTTCGACATCGGCCATTAACGCAATGGCAGCGCCACTCCAATAAATCATCATGCGGGCGCTTCTCATACCCGCTTTGGGACTCTGATTCGGCGAGACCTTTGGGCGAACGTCCATGCCGCGCTGAAATCCTGCCAATAAATTCTTCCACGCGGTTCTTTCATCGTAAGCACCTAGCTTTGCCATTAATACATTTTGGTAATAGCTGGCGAAGCCTTCAGATACCCAGCGTCCATTATCGCCAAGATAGGGTTGCAACAAATGACTGAATTCGTGGGCAGCGGTCCAGTCAGACATAAGCTCTTGGGAGGTTGCTGCGGGATTTACATAAAATCTAACGGTTTGTGTGCCGGCTCGCACCACATGCCCGAAAGGAACCGGTTCACCCGAGGGAATAGGGGCGGTTGGAATTGCGATTACCTGTATTCGATAGCTTGGATTTGCCCCGATAGTTGTTTGTAATTGCTCGATGTTTTTTTGAATCCACAAGTGTATTTTGCCAAAATCTTTCTCGTGACCTAGGTAGGCAAAATCGATCTCCATAGCGCCAAGAAATTCTCGACCACCTAGAAAATGGCCAATGATTAAATGCCCTGATTCATTAGAGGGTGCTTCGGTGATGCTCAAACGGTAGTGATTATCGCCCATTGTTTGTAACGGCCATGGGCTTGTGACCGAATATCCGTTGGGAAGAATTAGTTCTACCGTGGTTGGCGCAGATGTTCGGATTAGCCAATCGTAGGTATTTAGCTGCCAAACTGAATCTTGATGAGCAACTGAGGTTCTTCCTCGCCAAGCTGGCGGGTCAAATTCATCAATACGCAATTGATATGTGATACAAGATTGCGGCGTTAAGTTAACTTTTCGAGAAATAAGCGAGATTGCTTGTGCTTGATTACAGCTTTCAGGCAGGTTAGTTGTGTTGGCCAAATGCGCTTTGTTGGGCAACTGTATTTTATGGCGGTAAGAATCCGCGTTAGTAACCGTTACCAGAATGGAATCGTTCGATTCTGGCCAGGTGACTTGGACGATGACTCCGTTTGGGTTCGCCTCGGCGGGAAATGGCTCATGAACACGGTCTGATGTTTGGGCTTTGGTTGCAATGGAGAATAATGACCCGATTAGAAAACATCCAATCATCAGATTTCGCATGCTTTTTCCTTGAGTTTAGCGTGGCGTAATATCAGTCTTTGGATTGTCTTCATTGGAATAGTTCATCAATATCTCTAAGGAACCTTTGATTAACCCATCCCTGATTTAATCAGTGGACAGAAATTGACAATGTGATTTCCAATTTCTTCACAATTTCAATCACTTACAGTTCTTGAAATTGGCGACACATCCCTGTGTCGCTGGAAACTCTAGGTTAATCAGAGTTTCCCTAACAAAATCTTGACATTAGGATGAGGTTGAATAACAATTGCTGCATTGCAGCAAAAGATATGTTTGGCATTTGAGTGAGAAAACCAGCGATTATTTTTCCTTACGAACATTATCGATTGCAAAATGGTTGTGAAAAGCGTACGAAAGAGTATGTACAGAGCGTAGTCGTACAGTCATTCAATGGTACGAATAGTTTAACGAAGTTCGCTATTTAGAAATATTTCTAGGAGATTAATCTCATGAACGAAGATCTGATGAAACCATTTGAATCTGTTAAGTCTTTAATGACTATGCAGGCAGATGTTATCTCTAAAACCGTTGCTCAACAGCAAAAAGCTGCTCAAGCGTTGTCCGGTTTTTTCCAAGACGAAGCTAAAAAAGCTCAAGCATTGAAATCGCCTGAAGAGCTTTTGCAATTCAATATCGATTCTAGCAAAGCGTTGTTTGATCTTCTTAAAGATCAAAGCTCAGAATTTTCTACCATTGCAGAGCAAGCACGCGATGCATTTGTGAAAGAAATCGGAACCTTTGGCCCTAAGTAATTACTTCTAAGTAATTGGCCTGACGTTGTTCTGAAAAAACCCTGCATTAGCAGGGTTTTTTTTTGACTGCGAATGACACTTTTCATCCACGATTCCCATAGAGCCTTTTGCCGAATCGACATTGATCTCTGTGTGCTCAGGCGCATTCTGTTTGCCTAGTTACATCTCACCGACTACATCTCACCGACTACATCTCACCGACTACATCTCACCGACTACATCTCGCTGGTCACATCCTGATAGCTTTTTCCTTTCAAGATTTTCCTCTCCATAAACCTATCCCTTTGTTCTGCTGTCTATATGCCTTCTATTGGGAGTCCTGTTAGGATGCAAGCTTTGAATTCTGCAAAGGTTTTGAGCTGATTACCTCTGGTTAGGTATACTCTTGTTCATCGATTTAAGAGAGATGTGAGATGTTTTTTGGAAAGGTAGTAGGTGGTTTACTCGGGATAACCCTAGGCGGCCCCATTGGTGCTATTGTCGGCGTCGCTTTAGGACATTTTTTCGACAGAGGTTTGTCTAAGTTTCGTCCTGAGTTATCCGCTGAAGATCGTGCTCATGCAGAGCAGGTGTTCTTTTCTTCTGTTTTCCAATTAATGGGGCATGTTGCTAAAGCAGACGGTCGAGTGTCTGAGCAGGAAGTGGCACGTGCAGAAGAAATTATGGCACATATGCAGCTTTCGACTGCAATGCGTGCTAAAGCGATCGAATACTTTAAGAAAGGTGGTCAAACGGACTTTGATCTTCCTGGCGTTGTCGGTGAATTCAATTCCATTGGTAATAAATTACCCAGCTTACGACAAACTTTATTGACCTATCTTATTAATATTGCATTAGCCGATGGTCAAATTGATGATGCTGAAGAAGAGTGCCTTGGACAGATTTCTGAGCATTTGGGTGTTTCTAAGTTTGCTTTTAAACAGCTTATGGCGATGTTGCGCGCACAGGCGCAATTTTATCAACAACAGCAAAGACACGGCTCGCAACCCTATACACCGAGTAAAGATGAATTGGCATTGGCTTATGAATCGTTGGGTGTTGCCTCTGATGCTAGTGATCCGGTTGTTAAAAAAGCCTATCGCAAATTGATGAGTGAAAATCACCCAGATAAACTCCAAGGTCAGGGCGTTCCTCAAGAAATGATTGAAATGGCCACCGAGCGAGCGCAAAAAATCCAAGCTGCTTACGACCTTATTAAAAAGTACCGAAAAACTCAGTCATGACAGAATCTCCAACTTCTGCAACACCAAAGGAAAAAGTATTTTCTCGCTCAGCAATGGCCGATGCGCTGGGCGTATCTTTAAAAGAAGTCACCGAAGTCTTAATTAAATCGGGCTGGCTGACTCAGCAGGGCGATCAGTGGCATTTAACCGCCAAGGGTGAGTTTGAAGGCGGTCAGGTTCGCCACAGCAAAAAATTCGGCGACTATATTGTTTGGCCGGAAAGTGCGTTAACGCATCCTATTTTTCGCTTTGATAAAGATGAAACGCTTAAAGCCAGTGATATTGCCAAAGAAGTTGGCTTAAGCGGCCGTTTGGTGAATTTATTACTTCAACATTGCGGTTGGTTGAAGCGCGAACACAAAGGCTGGACGCTTACACCTTTGGGGGCGTCGGTTGGTGGTATTCAGCACGAAAACGCTAAAACCGGTGTGCCTTGGTGCTCTTGGCCCAAATCGTTATTGGCGCAGGATTATTTTCAACAAGCTTGCGTTAATCTCACCAATATCGAAATTAAACCGCATTTGTGCAGCTTAAACGGTATTGATGTTAAAAGCCCGCAAGCGGCAGCGTTTTTATCTTGGTGTTATTTAACCGGTGTGGTCGTTGCACAGAATATTGCTCATCCAGCTCGTGCGAGTTTAATTTTCGATTTTTATTTACCGCGAGTCGGATTGTTTATTGATATTTGGAGCACGAGCTTAACACCCACGCAATTAGCGGCACGTTTAGAGCGAAAAACGGTGTGTGAAGAGTTAGAAATTGATTACATCGTATTTGAAGAGGTTAACATTCTTCAGCTTGAACAGGATCTACCGAGAGAGCTGCTTAAACGTGACTTAGAAGTATTATAGGAACCTCTGATTAACTCATCCATGATTTAATCAGAGGACAGAAATTG
>CALMJT010000095.1 GCA_937864365.1 uncultured Alteromonadales bacterium
GATTAAAAAAATAGTTAATTTCCATTTTTGATATATTCCCGCCAGTACTCTTTCAGTACTCTTGTTGTAACACCATAAAATAGAGTGATTAAAATATTTTTCCAAGAATAATTTAGGCGGTGCTAATTTGTAACAGAAACTCGAACATCCTCTATGCTAAATACCAAATTTGTCTAAATTTGAACCTTTCTTATCTTGTTTGTTTATAGAAACTTCGAGCTGATTCTTCCATGATTTAATCAAAGAGCAGAAATTGAAAACAGGACTTATATTTTCTAAATAGTTTCAATCACTTATAACTCTTGCAATCGGCAACAGAGCCTATTATCGCCAGAAACACTCGATCAACCAGAGTTTCCTGTATAAGCCTCTTCATCGTCTAACGTTACTTATCCGTCGCCATATAAAACCCGCTGCCGTCATTGAAATAAATGTGTGAGTCCTATTCTGCAACTGAGAATAGACCTTCTTAAAAACATAACTCTATGAAATACATAGTAAAAAGTCTTTTCAGAACCAAGTTATACGCTAAAAAAGTCATCTCAAACGCGACCAATAAATACAATTCAGGTGAATGAACACCCAGGGTAAAACTGCCAGCGAACAGTAAAAAATTAAACCTTTATAGCAATTATAAATTTAAATTATTTAGAAGTTTTTCCAAAAAATAATACCTACAAATAACCTTTTTTTTATAAGTTGAATAATGAGAATTAATAACATCCAAGAAATTACAAACTTTCTTACTACTTTTTTCAACTTATTATTTGAATGTGAATTATTTTTCATGACTGTATTTTAACATTCGGTTAATTTGATGAAGTAATTTAAATTATTTAAATTTAATGAATTAACGAGAACCTCTACCTTGTATCCAACGGAAGCAAATCACACTTTGTGGAAGGCAATATTAAACACTTTAGTTGATTTAATATTGGGTCGAAACAAATTTCAGTGTCATGGTCCTTTTGCTTGCGTTTTAGTTTTTTGCTTTAGTATTTCCTTTTTACGTGAATTTTCTCAATCACCGACATTTAGTATGGGTAGTGCTAGATCAAGGTGAGACATTACAGATAGGCACGGATGCCTAATTTTTTCTCAGACAACGGATTACCCGTCCTGTAAACCTCCTTCAAAAAACTGTGTACATTCAACTCTTATTACTCTTTATCTCATTACAAATTATCTTATTGCATACCGTTTTATTGCTTTCTTGAGTTCAAAACGCTAGATCAACGTTAAAGCGTCCTTAAATTAAATAAATCTCTGATCACCGCTGCATTTAAATAATAAAACTCAGCTCTTAATATCTCTAAATTAATCAAAACGTCCTTCAGACCGTGTTCCAGTGGTCTGAATCCTAAAAATACAAACATTTTGATGAATTGCATTAAATATTTCAGCTTGGGTCTGGAATTAAAGTTTCTTATAACATCCATTAAATTCAACAAGAAACGAGAACAACATGCTGGTTAATGGAACATGGCAGGCGAACTGGGACCCTGTACAAAAAAAAGACGAACAAGGTAGATTTATACGACAAAGCAGCTCGTTTAGAGATCGCATAAGTCCCGAAGAAATTGCAGCAATAAAAGATAAGCCCACTGCGTTACCTCGCCATTTCTCGCTCTATGTTGCCTATATCTGTCCTTGGGCCACCCGTGTTTTGATCGCTCGGTCATTGTTTGAATTGGAAAATGTTATCGATTTGAAAGTAACTCACCCAAGATTGAGTGATGAAGGTTGGTTTTTTGGAGAATATGCAAACGCAACGGCACCTAGCGACGTTGAATTTTCTCATATGCATCAACTGTATACACAAACTGATGCTAACTATACCGGCAGAGCAACAGTTCCTGTACTTTGGGATAACATTACCGGAAAAATTCGCAACAATGAGTCTTCTGATTTACTGAGAATACTCAATGAAGATTTTCGCCCACTTCACAACAGCTCATACAACATTGCGCCTATTGAGCTCTTACCCGAAATAGATGACTTCAACGAAAAAATATACAACACGTTTAATAATGGCGTTTACCGAGCGGGCTTTGCATCCACACAAGAAGCTTACGAAGAAGCATACAACGAGGTTTTTTCTACCTTAGAATGGCTAGAAACGCATTTGCAAGGCAAGGATTACGTGGTTGGTAATCAATTAACGGAAAGCGATATTAGACTGTTTGTAACCTTGGCACGTTTTGATTGTGCCTATTACGGAATATTCAAAACCAACAAAAAAATGATTCGTGATTACGTAAACGTTTCACGTTATTTTGAACAGCTGCTTGAAATAAAGGCCTTCAATGAGAATACCTTTATCGACCACATTAAAGCCGGTTATTACTCAATTAAAGCCTTGAATCCAACCGGTATTATTCCTAAAGGGCCGTATTTACCTTGGTATGGAAAGCTAAAAAATAAAGACGTTTAAGTGCGAAGCTTTAATTCAAGGACTTTAATTCAGAGACATTAATACCAAAATTCAGGCGTTGGAATTTTACTATCAAAACCAAGTATTTAAACCAACGAAAAAATTCAGTTCAATTTGGACTGAATTTTTTCTTGATACTGAAAATACTTCTCTGAATTTCTAGGCGTGTAGTTCAGATTTTTAAAGAGTCCAGAAATTTCTGTATAAAAATTCCTGATTACATTTTTATCGTGTAAGTCAGGCAAATGTTGAATAACTGCTTCTAAAAGCGCTAAAAGCTCTATCTGCCGATCTAAGGGCACAGAAACATCAACCGCATC
Source organism: uncultured Alteromonadales bacterium (assembly GCA_937864365.1). Taxonomy (GTDB): domain Bacteria; phylum Pseudomonadota; class Gammaproteobacteria; order Pseudomonadales; family Cellvibrionaceae; genus Sessilibacter. The sequence goes on from CALMJT010000095.1 coordinate 2,755, forward strand.
GAATGCATCTTGTTGAAGATACACCTGATCCAACAACATAGATTTTTGATAAACAATAAAGTCTTCCGTCGTGACGCCCTCTTCTCCGGTCACCTGCATCATTCTTTCTATTTCGTCGCCGCGGTGTAATAAATGCTTTAATGTTGCTACTTTTTGCGACCAGCCTTCACCAAGATTTTTATCAAACCATTTGTTAAGTTGATCAAAATATCGAGACCAAGATTGCAAAGGATCAACCGCAGGATAGAAACGTCGATAAGCACGTTCAGCAGAAAGACCCAAAAAGGTTTTTACCGTACTCAGGGTTGATTGGGTTACCGGTTCTTCAAAATTACCACCCGCCGGTGATACTGTACCAATCATGGTTAAGGTTCCGGTTAACGAAGATTCGTCTTCGCGAACCAATACTCCAGCACGTTCGTAAATTTCTTTAACCGCAGAGTCTAAATAAGCAGGAAACGCTTCTTCGCCAGGAATTTCTTCTAAGCGTCCAGAGGTTTCACGCATTGCCTGCGCCCAGCGCGACGTAGAATCCGCAATTAACAATACGTCATAACCCATTGCCTGATAATACTCACCAAGTGTAATACCGGTATAAATCGAAGCCTCACGAGCCGCGACAGGCATTGACGATGTATTGCAGATAATAATGGTGCGATCCATGAGCGTACCGCCGGTTTTTGGATCAACCAGTGACGGAAACTCGTGAATGGTTTCTACCACCTCACCCGCCCGCTCGCCGCACGCAACCACAATAACAATATCAACATTCGAATAACGAGAAATTAACCCCTGCAACACCGTCTTACCTGCGCCAAAAGGCCCAGGAATACAACCTGTACCACCTTTGGCAATGGGAAAAAACGTATCAATCAAGCGAATCGTGGTTGATAAAGGCTCACAAGGATAACCTCGTTGCGCCCTATTTTTTGCTGTTAAGGTTTTAGCGATAGAGGTTCGAATGGGCCAACGTTGAGACAGCGTAATTAATCGGCGAGTATTATTGTTGGTAACTTGGTTAAATTCGAGATCAGCGTCATTTGTTGAAAGTTGTACCAATTCTATTACCGGCTCTGTAACCGTAAAACTGCCTTGCTGAACCCATTCAACTCGCCACACTCCTTGTAAATCAAAGGGCGCCATAATGCGGTGTTTAAATTTTGATTCGCTGACAAAACCTAAAATATCACCGGCCCTAACGTTGGTAAGCGTTTTTACGTTGGGCGTAAAAAGCCATTTTTTATCGGATTTAAGTGCGTTTATATCAACACCGCGCGGTAAAAAAGTACCGTAAGTAATTGCGATGTCTTCTAACGGATTTTGTAACCCGTCATAAACCATACCCAAAAGCCCTGGGCCCAGATCTACCGAGAGCATTTGATGCGTTTGCATAATGCCGTCGCCAACACCAACGCCAGAGGTACTTTCGTACACCTGTGCATCGGCCCTAATCCCAGAGATTCGTAAAATTTCGGCCTTAAGAAACTCTTGCCGACCAGAGGCAGTTTTACGAGACGGCAAAATATAAATAACTTCGTTTTTAGTTAACGGTAAAAAACCCTGCGAAGTCTCTACACTCTCTAGCGTGATTAAATCATCTTGTACGGCAACCACCCGAGCACTAACTTCAGATTTTGAGTCAACTTGATGATTATTCAATTCTACAGTTACCATTAACTTAAAACTCTGTATAAAACATTATTGTTTAATTTTGCTTAGAAATGCTGATTAATTCTTATGTAACTTAATCAGAGCTTCCAATTAATTCTTCCGCCAACTCTTCGGTTACACTTATATTTGCAAGGTGTTTTTGCACATCCGCTTTTGTGTACTCTTGCCAGCTCGATACGATATTCCACTGAAACACATAGATAATGATGGAAAATAAATTAAATTGATGTCGATTTTCGCATCGATAACAAAGATTCCATTTCAACGACAACCTTAATTTCTCGGCTTCTAGAATTTCATCGTTTTCTAATAATGCTTTTATTTTAGCCAACCATGAAAATCGATTACCTAATCCAAAATTCTCTTCTTGCCAGTGCTTTAAAATTGTCTTTTTTAGGTCATTTTGTTGATCAAAAAACCAATGAATCTTCTCTAAATACGATTGTGGTTCGGGAACGGAATAGTATTTTAGCGATTTGGCTAAAAATAAATAATCGATTGTCCATTGCATGATTAAAAAATCGATTAAAGGCTTATTGGTAAGCGTTTTAAAACTTGAAGCCAAGTCCAAATTCAAAGCAGATGTAAAATCTGCGCCAACGGCTTTATGAAAATAAACACGTTCAAGGTGATAGACCAGCCTTTGTTCTTCTATCGGCAATATAGACAAACGTTTTTCTAAGGTTATTCTAGAGGGTATAAGCTGCGGAATTTCGTACGACGACCTAAACCCGGATAAACTCGACTTAACATAAATATAGGCATGATTCGTCATTGTTTATTACCGTTAATGTATGATGCCTTCGAGCACAGCTCTAAATCTTGGGTTTAGATATTCCATTAAAATTGCTTTAATAGATTCATCGGTTAAATCGACTTGAATTTGTTTTTCGACCAATCGAATTTGAATTCCTGAAGTACCCTTAACACCCTGCTTAAAAGTAATTCCCTTAGATAACATGTCTTTTTGAATGGAGAAGATAAAATCGGCCAACTCCCCTTTAGATGCACTTTCAGGGTCTTTAGTAATATCGTCGAGTTTCAGTAGTTGTTCTGGCAGCAGAATTTCATAGCTATCGTGCAATTCAAATTTATTTTCGCCCAATATTTTGTTGCATGCCGCCTGCACAAAAGATTTTATCATATCGGGATGGACCAGCGTTTCTTTAACCATACGTTCCACGTCGGACGAGAACTGAGTTTTTATATGATTTTTAATATCAATAATGAGATCTCGATAAGCAATCGCCATGGCATCATGAGCCGCAGACTGCTCTTTATCAATGCGCTCTTTTGTATTTTTTAAAATGGTTTCGGCGTTCTTTTTAGCGTCTGCAATTATACGCTCTGCTTCCGATCGAGCATTTGTAATGATACGATTAGATTCATCTTGTGCAGCCTTTACGCCTTCAATTTTAAGGCGCTGAATCAACTCATCAACACCGTTCGAGTTTTTTTCTGATTTATCATTCATAGATTCAACTCGCTGGAGAAAGGCTACCAATTAACACCAAGGCGAAAATAAATACAAACACACCAAAACCTTCAACAATTGCTACAGGTGTGATTGATAAGCCAAAAACACTGGGCTTTTCTTTAATGGTATTAATCGCAGAAGCAGCGAGACGCCCCTGCCAAGAAGCGGCGTATAACAGCGATATTCCCGACAAAACACCAATAGCAAACAAGCCGGGTGCCTCTTCAGCGATGGCTACATTTTGTAATGAGAACATAAGCACAATGCCGTAAATAACAAATGTCGAAGGTAATACCGATAATCCAATATAGCGCCCATAACCTGAATCCGTATCAAGCAATGCTCCCACCGCCGCCTGTCCTGCGTAAGAACAGCCAAGTACACTGCCGATTGCTCCAAGTGCTACAGGTGCAAATATTCCTACCCAAGCGAGCAGTTCAAAAAATTCACTCATAATCAATCTCTTTCAAATAAAACGGTTTAAAAACATAGCCTTCTCCGGGATCAGACCAGTTGTAGAACTCGATAAAATTCAGACGTAAACCATGTACAACACCAGACATAACACCCAGCACAATATTAACCAGATGCCCGATAATAAAAATGATCGCGCCAAAGATGTATCCTATACCGGCTTCATTAAAAAATTGCACCGATAAGTTGTTAAAAGTAATAGCCAGTGAGGCGCTGGCCAAACCTAAGGCAAATAAGCGCATATAACTCAAGGCATCACCGAATAATTTGGTTAAATTACTCAGTGCTACAAACCCCGAAATTAATGACTTTTTAATGTCTTTGCCACGAAAACTCTTTAACGGTTCGCTGAACACAAAAATCAATACAAACCCCGCCGCCATCAACCATGAAAGAGAAGTCAAAAATTCTGTCTGATTCATAAACAGCCAATAGCAATAGCCACCGGTTGCCACCAAACACCAGCCCAGTTTTGACAATAGATTCAGCGAAAACTTTTCAGAATTTGTCAGTGAAGAAACAGCACTGGTAATATTTGCGAGAACGATATGAATAACACCGATACCTACGGATATTTTCATCATCCAATTGTAGTTATTCAAATCAATTATTTTTAAATCAATAACGGTAGATATGGCGCTCATCTCATAGCCGAAAAAACTACCAACCATCAGCCCCCAAATCGACGATGCCAAAAATATCGAAAACATTAATGAGTCAAACTGCTTAACGATGGAGTTTTTTCTATAAATGAAACCAATTGCTAAAAACAAAATACTAAGAACAAGCGCATAACCAACATCGGATAAGATAATGGCAAAGAATACCGAGAAAGACAGATATAAATGTATCGATGGGTCCCAACGGTTGTAATTAGGCGTTTGATAAATAGCCGACAGAATGGCACCTGCCGAAAAGAAAGACTGTGGAGCCAGTAGCGTTGGTGGCGTATCATTATCTGACGGTGACTCAGCAATGAACGCGAATCCAACCTTGTCAGACAACAACTTAAGCTCGGCGAGCTTTTTAACAGGAATCCACGCTTTTAATACAAAAAATCCCGACTCGTCTTGAATACTCGCCAATGCTTTAGCAAACTGATTACGATTTTGAATTTCAGCGACTTTAGACTTTAGGACGAAAACGTATTTTGAAAGAGCGATTCTTTTTAAATTGCACTCTTCTATTTCTAAGAGAATTTTTTCTTTTTGAAGATTTAGCTCAGACAGAGAAACATGACCGATGTTGTCTCTGTGCGCGTTATCAATACTAGGAGCTGTCTGATTTTCAGAAATAACGACTACATAATAATATTTATGGGTTTTATTAACCATTTGCCATGGGTATTCAAGTTCATTCAACTGACGTTGGTTTTTCACCGGAAATCGATAAAACCATAACGTAAAATATTGATCGAACTCCGACTCTGGCAGGGCAAAATTACCCCACGGCTCTATCAGTTTGATTTGTTGATTAATTACATCCAACTGATCATTTTTATGCTTTAGATCGGCTTTTAACGTAATAATATCATCAAGAATAGTTTCAATCGTTACACTCGACAAGGTTCTCAGTTGCGGCAGCGTTGCGACTGTATTGTGTAAAAACTGTATGGCTTCTTGGTATTTTTTTTCTAAATCACCAGTGTTTAACGAAATATTGGTGTTTAACGAAGTATTGGTTTGTGACGGTTCGGAGTCTATTATGTGCAAGCAACCAAAACGCTGTAGCTCTGCGACAACCGTATTTTTGTTTTCGTGACTGGCCGCGACGGTTAATTTTTTAAGTTTTTCAATAGCCATAATCTACTTATGTCTCGACTTAGCTATTTTAGAAGTCACAACCGCCTCTCTGGCTCGATCACCCAAATAGATTTGAATTTTACGAATATTCTCCACCGCCTCTGGAATGAGTATCTTTTCAAACAAATTAACTCGTTGGGTTACCTTTTTTAAAGCAGCCGTTAATATTAAAATATTCTCTTTTAAAACGCGTAACTCTAGTTGCAGGCGTAGAATAGTTTGTAACTGCTGAAGGTATCGAAAATACCAAAAAAACTCAGCATTTATAGGCGTATTTGGCTGAGAATAACGAATAGAATCAATCATCTTTAACTTACTACCTGCTACAACCCAAGGACGATACTCAACGTCTATCACCCGCAAATTCAGGTCATCGGCCATTGAATATACCGATACCATGGGAATATTGCCGTGCAACCAATTCACCGCTTGATCATGGTCACGATTTACATCATCTATTTTTCGCTCAAGTTCTTTAATGGCTAAGCGTAACTGCTGTCGTTTTAAATCTAACGCCGGTACAAATTTTTTGTACGACGCCAAATTATTTTTTTGTTGTGTTAAGGTCGATTTGGATAACAATAATTTTGTCATTTACGGCTACCGCTTAAGTCAGTGTTTAAGAGGTAAAAAATACTTATTCACCAAATCTTGTTTCATAAGCAGTTGGTGCTCGTCAAAACACTCCGCTAAGATGCTCCAACTTTTATCGAGCGCAGATTCAAGGCTCATAGATATGTCTAGCGACATAAAGTTATCTTTAAAGAGTTTGCCAAACTTAAGCAATTGCCAGTCAAAATCGCTCAGTTCAAAGGCCATGGCTTGTTTTTGTTCGGCTTCAAGACTGCCTGAATAAAATCGAATCATGGTATTCATGATTTGGCTGTGATCTTCTCGGGTTTGCTTGCCAATCACCAACTGTTTCAGTCGTGATAATGACCCGAAAGGATCTAACACACCGTTATGCAGATAAAACTGACCTTCCGTTATGTAGCCCGTATTATCAGGTACCGGATGGGTTACATCATCGCCTGGCATTGTAGTGACCGACAAAATAGTAACCGAACCACCTTTGGTGTAATCACAGGCTTTTTCGTAACGTTTAGCGAGTTGTGAATACAAATCACCAAGGTAGCCTCGGTTAGAAGGAACACGTTCGTTGGCAATACCAATTTCTTTTAGTCCGTCTGCGTATGCAGTCATATCGGTCAGTAAAACCAACACTCGCTTGTTTTCTTCTAAGGCAAAATGTTCTGCTACCGCGAGCACTAGGTCTGGCACCAATAAACGCTCAACAATAGGATCGGACGCCTGATTTACAAACATAACCGATTTGGCAAGCATGCCTGCGTTTTCAAAGGCGGTTCGAAAATAATGGAAATCGTCAAACACCAAACCCATTCCGCCAAAGACAATCATATCGGCATCGGCCTGCACACCAATACGCGCTAAAAATTGATTGTAGGGTTCGCCAGATACCGAAAAAATAGGAATTTTTTGGCTTTCTACCAAACAATTAAACACGTCGATCATGGGCACATTGGTGCGAATAATTTTCGAAGCCAAGGTACGGCGCATGGGATTAACGGTAGGACCGTTGATGTTGATTTTATTGTCGAACTCTAACGATGGGCCTTTATCGATGGGCTGACCTTTACCATTAAAAATACGACCTAAAATGTTGTCAGACGCGGTTACTTGCATGGGATGGTTTAGAAAAGACACTCGCGCATTGGTTGCCAGGCCTTTTGTGGATTCGAAAACCTGTAGAGAAACAATATCGTCGCGAATGTCTAAAACCTGTGCTAAACGTGAGCTTGCATTATCTGAAGTTAAAACCGCTAAATCATGCAAGCGAACGATGGGATTCTCACCCTTTTCGGGTACTGGAATTCTGACACGAACAATGTCGCCAACAATTTCGACAATAGAACTAAATGAACTACCAGAACCCAACATTCATGCCTCACTTTTGAGGAAAATTAAAAAAACTGTATCGCTCGTCTAAATAAAGATCTGCAATCTACTTAACACCAAGCGTTTCATTCGCGATATGCTTACTGCGAGTGCTCTTTTAGACAAGCCAGTAGACTTGATTTTTATAACATTTGTTCAGTTTACAGAAAAGCCTCTTTCGCAGAGTTTTAATGTATCTCAAATTTTTGGTGGAAAGATGCTCATATACGAAGAAACCACGGGTGCGCCTAGAGTTTCAATGACAAATACATGCAAACTTCGATACAGACCTGTTCTTAAAGGGCAGATTCTTAAAATTGTAAAGATATTGGAAATCGTATTTCCGATTCGCTAATCAACTCAACAATGAGCCAACCAGAGACTCACGGGTGTTGTGACAGGTGACTGGATTACTACTAAGGATTTGAATTGTAGAAACATGTACAGAAAAACGTTGTACATATTTAACAAAAATGAGCAACCGGCAGATTAAAACATGAAGATGAAAATCGTCTTTTGATGCGTTTATTAAATCTTTCAGGCTTTAAATATAATAACTGCAAATGTATTAACTTCGCCCATTCTGACACACATCCTTGTGTGGTTGAGACTTTAGATTCAGCACTGTTTTTTTATATGCAATTTTGCGGATGTCTATTTACTGAGTTAGTGCTCAATTAACCAACAATGATGAATTTTGCTATTGCGCTTAAAGTCTGGATCGATACTCTCTTCTTTAAAATCGGTAACCTTGTAATGTGCCAGCTCTTCTTGGTTTAACTTAAAGCTTCGCAAATTATTCGAGAAAATTAAAATACCGTCTTTAGTCAATAAATCCATACAACGCTTAATCAGTCCAACGTGATCTCGCTGAATATCCAATATCGATTCGGTCTTCTTAGAGTTAGAAAAAGAAGGCGGATCAAGTAAGATTAAGTCGAAACCTTCACGGCAATTTTTTAACCACTCAAAACAGTCGGCTTGTTCAAAGCGATGTTTATTGCTAACTAGTTTGTTTAATTGGAAGTTTCTTTTCGCCCAATTAATATAGGTATTCGATAAATCAACGCTTACCGTTTCGCGCGCGCCACCCAACGCAGCCTGCACACTTGCGGTACCGGTATAGCAGAATAAATTTAAGAATTTTTTATCTTCCGCAATGTTGTAAATTTCTCGTCTTACCGGCCTGTGATCTAAAAATAACCCAGTGTCCAAATAATCCCACAGGTTTACTTCAAACGTAGCTGCGCCTTCTTGAACCAAAATAAGCGGATGCTGGGATTTTTGATCGGTTAATTTTTGATACTGCTGAGTGCCTTTATTACGGCGACGCTGTTTTAGGCTGATTTTTGCTTCGTCGGTCTGAAAATCACATTCAACGGCCGAAACTATTTCTTCAAAGCGTGTTTGGGCTTTTTTCTCATCAACACTTTTTGGCGCTTGGTATTCTTGAATATGGTAATAGTCACCATATACATCAATAGCCGCAGAATATTCTGGAATATCGGCATCATAAAGGCGATAACATTCAATATCGTAATTTTTGATCCATTTACTTAATTGCTTTTTATTTTTATTCAGGCGATTAAGAACCATGGTCGCCCCCTCGCTCAATTGGCGGCGGCGGGCCAAGTGCGGATCACGAATGGTATTAACAAAAAACTCTTCTTTAATATCAAACAGCAATAGCTCGGTAGCAAGACTACCGTTATTGAGTTTGTATTTTTTATGGGCCTTTAAACCCATGTTTTTTGCCGCTTCTAGGTTGCCGGTAAAAACACCCGCCTGCCAACCTTTAAAGTCGGCACGCATGGCTGTACCCAGTTCGCGGTATAAACCGCCCAACTCTGCAATTTCACCCAATCGCTCGCCATATGGCGGGTTGGTTAAAATCAAGCCGTGATCAATGTGTGTATGTGTAGGCTTTTTAAAAGCAGACACAGGTTTAGTAATCACACGAACCTTGTCACCCAGACCAGCTTTATGAATGTTGTGTTCTGCCGACTCTAAAACGTGCTTATTGATGTCATACCCGCGAATTTCTGGAATTTTCTCCAGATCTATTGCCGCCAAAGCTTCTTCACGCAGGTCAAGCCATGCTGATTTGTCATAATTTAACCAACGTTCAAAGGCAAATCCCGCGCGACTAATGCCTGGCGCCATATTGGCCGCCATCATTGCACCTTCAATTAAGATGGTGCCCGAGCCACACATAGGATCAAGTAACGCAGCACCTTGTTGTGCCAACTCAGGCCAATTTGCTCGGTACAATAACGCTGCTGCTAGGTTTTCTTTGAGCGGTGCGGCACCTTGTTTTTGACGATAACCTCGCTTGTGTAAGCTTTCACCACACATATCCATATACAAGGTAAGTACACCCTTGTTTAGGCGAGCAATAATTTGCAAATCTGGATTATTTTTTTCGACAGATGGACGCTCGGAAAACAGGTTTCTGAAGCGATCAACAATGCCGTCTTTAACTTTTAAAGCACCGTATTGGCTGTTGCGAATTAGCTCGTTGGTGCCTTGAAAATCCACCCAAATGGTACCTGTCGGAGACAAATACTGCTCCCAAGCCACATCACGAGCCAAGGTGTAGATGTCGTCATCGGCTTTGATTTTGCCATTGCCAACCGGCTGCAACACCTTATTAGCAATTCTCGACCACAAGCAAACCTTGTAGGCGGTTTTTAGGTCAGCATCAAACCACACTCCGCCCACGGTCTCGCGCTTAAACTCGGCGCCAATAGCTTTGATTTCTTGGATTAGGAGCTGCTCAAGCCCTTTGGGACAGGTTGCGTAATATTCGATCATCTGATTACTTATAGCGTAGAAAAAGTGGGCGATTCTACCTAAATCATGTACCAATTACGAACAGAAAGAAACACATTAAACATTCAACTCATAAAACCTCACATTGGGATTCAATAAAAGGTTCGGAATTGAGATTTACACATGAGGTAAAGACATGGCGCTCGGTTAAAACTGCAACCACAGTTGGTTATAATGGTTACAGCTAAATAGAAAGATTCTCACTGAAATACATTTAGGAATCTTCGATTAACGCCTTCATATTTTTTATTAGGGTAAACAAATTAGAAATATGAACTTTAATTTCTTCAGACTATAAATCACGTACCGTTCTTAAAAATGGCGACCAATCCTTGTATTGCTGAAAACGTTAGATTGATCAGAGTTTCCTTTATATAAACGTCGATAACAAGATAAAAACCCATAAACATCTGACAAATAATGACCTAAAAAACAAAAAAGCCCAGCATTATGCTGGGCTTTTTTATAAGCTTTTAACTATTAATTAGAAGCAACTTTCTTTGCGTAATTTAAGTGTACTATCATTCATAAATACTGCGCGATGATCAGATACTGAAATTACTTTTTGCACGCCAATATCAGAAAGAATTAGGTTGTGCTCATCAACAGACCATGTACCAGATTTTTTGGTAAGGGTATCCATCCAATCGTAGGTACCATCTTCGTTAAAAGTTAGGTTCACCTGCTGAGACTCTAGTTTACCGGCGCTTTCTTTTTCGTATAAGCACCAAGTTCCTACTAATTCGTCTGACTCAAAAGCAGATGCAGCCATAGAACCACATGCTAATAATCCGGCCAAAGCAATTTTAGTTACATTTTTCATGAGGCGTTCTCCTTAAATACTATAAATTTTAAACTGGTAGAATTCTTTGGAAGTTGTAGGGTTGTACTCAAGCCTTGCTTTAAGGTAATACCAAAATAATTTGTTATAGTATTACAAGAAAAATAAGCTAAATATCATCAGACAAAAATTCCGAAACTCAAACTTCAACACCTAAATTAATTACTAGCATTAAGCATTTTACGTAGAATAAGTTTTGGCATTTACCTAAAAGCACTTCCGTCTTGCTATGGATGTACTATACCCCTGTGGAAGATTCAAAAATTGATTTAAAACAGATTTTATCTCTGTTTATAAATTTGTATTTATGAATACAAATTTAAAGAACGCTCGTTTTACGAAGTTATATTTTTTGATGAAGAAAACAAACATCTGGAATTTGGTAATTTTGGCGATAAAACTAGGTGGCAATTTCGTAAAGTTCTTTAGAGCAGGCTCTTTATAAACGACCTTTTATAGAGAGCTCTTTATAAAGAAGAAACTTTAGGTTAAACAGTATTCTCACCACCAAAATCACTATCAATATAGTCACGATTACTAAATAAGCAAGAGAATCAAATCGTCGGTGGTGAGCTGGTTTTATTACAAATACTAATAGAAAACTCCAGTTAACAAGAGTTTGCAACAACTCAGGAAGTAGTTGTTAATTTCAAGAACAGTAAGTGATTGAAATTGAATAGAAATCGGTAATCACAGTGTCATATTTTCTCACTGATTCAATCGCGATCGAGTTAATTGAGCGGTTGCAATAGTTATTGATGCATTTATTTTAAAATATTAAAAACAATAAGGTTATTTGAACAACTTGTTTCTAAATTAATCATCCATGTATTAAACGCGTTTATTTTGCGAAAATAATACACCTACGTTAAACAAGTGATTTAAATTTTTATGGCCTATAGTCATATAACTGCAATCCTTTAGAAACATAAATTCATTCCCAATTGGTCAAATATTTGTTGTACTGGCAATCCGGCTTTCGAAAAGTTTATTTATTACCCTAGGTTAAAGTACCAAAATAAAACATAGCTAATTCGAAACTATTCTCTCATTCGGTTGTATTTTATTAAGCGTAATAAAATAAACGCGTCGGTAGTTACCATAACCAACCATGAGGTATACCAATATATGAAACGTCAGAAGCGCAACCCATCTGAACGAGCATTCATAAAAGGCTACATGGCAGGCTTTGAAGGAAAATCCAGAAGCTTGTGTCCGCACGAAACTCAAAAAACGCGGCACGACTGGTTAAATGGTTGGCGTGAAGGACGAAACGATCAATGGGATGGTTTTAATCGTCAGGCGTCAATGGAAAAAATTAACAACCTCTAAATTAAATACAACGAATTTATCTATTACTCATCGCATACAGCCTTTAAATTTGGCCGATCTGAGGTTTTAGAGCTTACCGATTTATTATAAACCTTGGATTTAAATGAACACTCTCACATTTTAAGGAGGTTCTTGTTATTCAATGGTGATACATATTTAAACCCAGCAGGTCTCGATAGAGACCCATGGAGCAGGTATTCCCTGCTCCAATTCTAGCCAAATGTACTTACAAGAAGTCTGGCATTCAACCTACCTGCTGTTCAACACATTCAAAACATCTATCGATCAATACATCTACCGTTCAACACATCTGAACATCTACCGTTCAACACATCTGAACATCTACCGTTCAACACATCTGAACATCTGAAAAGTCCCAAAAATTGATACTCAGATTGGAAATTGATAAATCCCTCTCACACTTATTGCTGTTGGCTCTATAGCTGTAAGCTCTTGGCAAAAAAAGTCTTTTACAATTTCTAAATGTCTAATAAGTAGTTGTTATTGACTAAAACCCTAGGTTAATTAGAGTTTTTGTTACAGAATTTGGCTGTGTTTATCTAGGCAGTCGATTTGTAAACTCCACTAACTCTTTTATAAGTTTTGGCCCTTGATAAATAAACGCAGAATAAATTTGTATTAGACTCGCACCAACTTCGAATTTTTCTTCGGCACTGTCTATATCGTGAATGCCGCCAACACCAATGACTGGAATGCTGTCATCGAGGTAGGATTTTAGTATTTTTAAGGTATCGGTAGATTTATCAAAAACCGGAATACCCGATAGGCCGCCCGCTTCTTGCCCATGGGGATCGTCATCAACAGCAGATTTATCGATCGTAGTATTTGTGGCAATAACCCCATCAATGGCTTGCTCGTTGAACGTCTGAGCAATGTTTTGAATTTCTTCTGGTGTCATATCTGGAGCAATTTTCACCAAAATTGGTTTGTATATATTGTGAATTTCGGCAAGTTCTTTTTGCTTGAGCTTAATACCAGCCAATAACGTTTTTAACGCTTCGCCAAATTGCAGATTACGTAGCCCTGGCGTATTTGGTGACGAAATATTTACCGTTACGTAATCGGCATAGGGATAAACACGCTCCAAACAATAAATGTAATCATCTAAAGCGTTTTCTTCGGGAGTTATTTTATTTTTGCCAATATTCACCCCCAAAACTCCGCTATAACGGCGATTTTTAATACGCTCAACGAGATAATCAACGCCCTTATTATTAAAACCCATTCGATTGATAATGGCTTCGTGGGTAGGTAGACGAAATAACCGAGGCTTATCATTACCTGCTTGAGGTTTTGGTGTAACGGTTCCAACTTCAATAAAACCAAATCCTAAATCACCTAATGCATTGTAATAATCTGCGTTCTTATCAAGACCGGCGGCCAAGCCAACCGCATTAGGAAACTGAATTCCAAACACCTCAACAGGATTAGTATTGTCGGGTTTGGAGAGCAACCCGGTAAGTTTTAAACGCTCTGCGGCGCCCAAAAAATCCAGTGATAGCTCGTGCGCGTTTTCTGCATCAAGTTTAAACAACAGTTTTCTTACAAGTGAGTACATTAGGTTTAGCCAAATTTGGATGTTTTAAGTGAAGATCTAGGAGCCAATTTAAGACACCAGTATAAACTAATTTGGGTAATTTCCTGTGTTTTTGACAGTACGTGAAATGCGCACGTGCAGATTAGCGACGAAAAATATCGACTAAGATATCAATTAAGATAGTTTTTGAACGTGTTTCATACGATTATTTTGATCAAAATAAAGTCTAAATTGACCATGAATGCCGGAATGAGTTAACCAGGGTTTTAGAAAAACAGCGGGAAATTGTACTTTGCGACCATCAGTAGCCGTCGCGATAACAGGCGCCTGCCCACCGGAGGTGTACAGCTTTTGCAACTCTACGGGTGAGATATTGAGATTAAGATCGAGATACGCATCCATCATAGTTAGAGTTAAGCCCTCCAAACCTCAGTTGTCTAGGAGTCAATCCCTAGATACCGAGGCCTAAAGAGCTTAAACAATATCTAGGAACCTCTGATTAACTCATCCGCGACTCAATCAGAGGGCAGAAATTGAACATGCGATTTCAAATTTCTTCACAATTTCAATGACTTACGGCTCTTGGAAATTGGCGATACATCCTTGTGTCGTAAGAAACTCTAGGTTATTCAGAGTTTCCTATTGTTAATTATTACTGGTTATTAGCAACCAAAGCCAAAGAGCCGGTACACATTGGCGCGTCGTCACCCAAACTTTGGCAAAAACTTGAAGCCTGAGCCAAGTCATACAACTCGCGCATAGCCACAGAGAACATAGCAAAGTCTGAAATATTGCTGCTTTGTAACTCTAACATCATAGAAACCCAGCGATCGTGCATTTCTTTGTGTTGTTTTGCCCAAAGGTTGTATGTTTCTTCGAGAGACATATCATCCGGTCTGAGACGTACAAACGATTCTGTTAGTGAACGAACTTGTACTTCCATATCATCCAAGAAGGACTCTCTCGCCATTGCTTGCCAATAGTTTTCAACAGATACATCGGAAATTTGCTTAGAGAACCAGTTCAAACCGAGTCGATCGCTCAAATAAAAGAAGACATGTGCGACCTGTTGTAAATCAGCGTTGCAGTGTTTTGCCGCTTCAACAACACCTAACCCAGAATAAAGATTTGCAGGCAACGCCGATGCTTTCGCATACTGATCAGACAGCCCCAAGCTTGTTAAACGATCGTAAACTTCTTTCCATCGGTCTAATTCATCGCCCTCTAAAACATTCGGCATAATATCGCCAAGTTTTACCAAAGACCCAGAAAAGTGTTCGATCTCCTCGCTTGGATTTAAACGTGACCGACGATTACGCAAGAACCAACGTGTACCGCGTCTTACTCGGCGCACAAGATTATCTAACTCACCCAATTGAACAGCGGCATTTTGTTTGAAGTCTAGGCTTTCTATTTCTTTGCGTAGCTTCGGCATACTGAAGGCGTCACGAGCGGTGATATACGCGCGCGCGATGGTCGTCGCGGGAGCTCCGGTTGATTCTAATAATCGATGGAAAAAGGTAATACCACCATTATTCACCAGATCATTTGCCAACTGAGTTGCAACAATTTCTTTACGTAAAACATGAGCGTAAATTTCGTTAGCAAATTTCTCTCTTAACTGCACCGGGAAAGCGGTTTCTATAATTTTTACGATGTACGGGTCGTTAGCAATTTCATCGTTAGCGAATAACTCTTTCAGAATGACTTTAACGTACGAAATCAGCACTGAAAGTTCGGGACGGGTTAAGCTTTTATTGTGCGTATGTCGCTCTAAAAGGGCTTCTTCATCGGGAAGGAATTCGAGTTTACGATTTAACCGCCCTTCCACTTCAAGCTGACTGATCAAACGTCGATATTCGGCAAATCGCTCCTCTGCGGTAAAATGAGCCAAACTAATGGCCTGCGTCTGTTGGTAATTATTCTCCAAAACTAATTGCGCTACCGAATCGGTCATATCAACCAGAAGCTTGTTGCGCTGCTTTGCGGTCATATCACCCTGAGCAACCAGTTTATCAATTAAAATTTTGATATTAACTTCGTGATCTGAGCAATCAACGCCAGCTGCGTTATCGATAAAATCGGTATTACAAGCACCGCCGTTTAAACAAAATTCAACTCGGCCCAACTGTGTCATACCGAGATTGCCACCTTCACCAAATACCTTACAACGAAGATCTCGACCGTCAATGCGTAAGGTGTCATTGGCTTTGTCACCAACGTCTGCATTATTTTCTTCAGAGGATTTAATGTAGGTTCCTATACCGCCATTCCACACCAAATCAACGGGCGATTTTAAAAGCCGGTTAATTAAATCATTGGGCGATAATTTATCTTCGACAATACTAAAGCGCTCTTTCATTTGTGGCGTAATGGTAATGCTTTTTGCCGAACGCGAGAAAATGCCACCACCTTGAGAAATTAATTTAACGTTGTAATCCGACCAACCCAACTGTGGATTTTCAAATAAACGTTGCCGTTCATCAAAACTTGTTGCTGCATCTGGATTTGGATCAATAAAAATTGCTAAATGATTAAAGGCTGCGACCAAACGAATGTGTTTTGACAGCAACATGCCGTTGCCAAACACATCACCACTCATATCGCCAATGCCAACAACAGTGAAGTCTTCCTCTTGAATATTAATGCCTTTTTCTTTGAAATGACGTCGCACCGAAACCCAGGCACCTTTGGCGGTGATACCCATGCCTTTGTGGTCGTAACCTTGACTGCCGCCAGAAGCGAATGCATCACCCAACCAATGGTTGTATTCCAGAGAAATTTCATTGGCGATGTCGGAAAATGTCGCCGTTCCTTTATCGGCGGCAACCACCAAATAAGGATCATCGCCATCGTGACGAACGACTTGCTCGGGCGCAATTGTCTCACCACCAACAAGATTATCGGTAATATCTAACAACCCTTTGATAAAGGTTTTATAGCAGCGTACGGCTTCGGCTTGCATTGCCTGGCGAGTTGCTTCTTTGGGCGGTTGTTTAACCACAAAACCACCCTTCGCACCATTTGGAACAATCACCGCATTTTTTACTTGCTGGGCTTTTACTAAGCCTAATACTTCGGTTCGATAATCTTGCAATCGGTCTGACCAGCGCAAGCCACCACGGGCAACTGGGCCGCCGCGAAGATGCACACCTTCAATTTGCGGCGAATACACAAAAATCTCGTACATGGGACGAGGTTCAGGAATTTCTGCAATTTGGCGAGGTGCAAGTTTGAAAGAAATATAATCTTTAAAATTACCGCTTTTATCTTTTTGATAATAATTGGTGCGCAAGGTACCGCTCATTAACTCCAAGTAACGGCGAATGATTCGATCGTCATTGAGATTATCAACACATTCTAACGCATCAATAATTTTGCTTTTTAACCGCTCTGTACGCGAACCATCGTGTTTATTCGATTGGTTCATTCGCGGATCAAACTTACTCTTGAATAAAGCAATTAAATTACGAGTAATATCAACGTGGGTAGCCAATATATTTGCGATATAACTGTGACCAAAATTGTTGGCTACTGTTTGTTTCATGTAACGTGAATACGCACGAAGAATCGCAACTTCACGCCAATTAAGGCGAGCCCCTAAAACGAGTCGATTAAAGGCGTCACTTTCTACCTTACCCAACCAAATGGCTTCAAAAGCTTCCTGGAAAATTCGCTTGGTAGCGCTTACGTCGATATTATTTTTGCCGTCAAAAACCAGCTGAAAATCGTGCAACCAAATCATTTTCGAACCATCAGGCTCAATGTCATAGGGAAATTCCCCTAAAACACGAAGGCCAAGATTTTCTAAAACCGGAACAACAGTTGAAAGCTCTAGTGCTTTACCGGCGTGAAACACTTTAAAACGAATTTCGTTAGGTTTAGCGTTGATGGATTGATAAAAACTCATCGCAACTGGCGTTTGCTCGTTCAACAAAGCAATGGTTTCAATATCGGCAACGGCAGAACGTGCATCATAGGATTCGCGATAAGCATCCGAAAATGCATTTTCGTAGACACGATACTCTCGTGTGCCACGCTCTTCACCCAAGGATTCTAATAAAGCGTTGAATAAGTTTTCGTCCCAACCGCGGGTAATATCGATAATTTTGAGTTCAAGTTGACGAGCATCGTATTCAACTTTTGTGTTGGGTTTAATTCGGAAAACTAAATGAGCACGGGCGAGTATCGACTCAGAAAAATAGGTATTGAATTCGCATTCTTCTGCTTCAATTTCAGAGGCAATTAATTCTTGAATTTTTAATCGAACTTGCGTACTAAAAATATCGCGCGGCACATAAACTAAACAGTTAACGAATTTTCCATAAGGATCGGTACGCATAAACAAACGCACCTGGGCACGTTCATTAATTTGTGCCACGCCGGTACTGACCTTTAACAAATCTTCGCTAGAAATTTGAAACATTTCATCGCGGGGAAAGGTTTCTAAAATTCTGATGAGTGATTTGCCTTCGTATGAAACCGGGTCTGTTTCGGTCTTTACTAAAACATCGTTAAATTTGGTGCGAATTAACGGAATGGCTGCAACCTTATCGTCATAAACAGTACTGGTGTATAAACCAATAAACCGGCGTTCGCCACACACCATTCCCGTAGCATCGTATTTTTTTACAACGACGTAATCTGAATACACGCCACGATGTACTTTTGAACGAGAACTGGATTTTGTAAAAGCAATACATTCAGAAGATTTATAGAACGCATCCATCCCTTGATTAAATTGATCCAGCGGCAAAGGATCAACTTTAGTATTAGATGTTACAAATATCCCTTTGCGACTTTTAGTAACTTCTTGCAAACGAAGAGAACTGGAAGAGTCATCGTTTTTTGAAGTATTAACGATATCGAATTCACTGTAGCCTAAAAAGGTGAAGTGTCCGTCGGCCATCCAAGATAAGAATGCTTGGGATTCTTCCACCAAATTCTTATCGGCGGCACTATTTTTTAGCGCAAAATCTAAATTTTTACGGGCAATTTCAACTTCATCACACATCGGATGATAATCATTTACAACCGCCGTCAAATCACGAATGGTGTTTACAATTGACTCTTTTAAGGCAATTAACTGACTTTGATCGGTATGTAAATTTATTTCGAAATACACTAAGGCAATTTTATCGACGACATTATTTTTTGTACTCGTGTCGATTTTTTCATTACGATCGAGAACTTCCAGTAATTCGCCATTCGAATTTCTTACAGTTTGTAATACGTGGCTCTTAAGAAAATGAACTTGTATATTACGTCTATTTAGCTCTAATCGAATTGATTCGGTTAAAAATGGCATATCCTTAATACAAACTTGAATGACCGTATGCCCACACAACCAGCTGTATTCTTCAAGATTTGGGTTATACACAAAGACTTCTTTTTTGCTTTGTTTATACTCTTGAATAATTTTCCACCATCCCATTAAAAAACCGTAAATATCGGTGTAGGGTCGGCCTTGAAATTCATTAAGAGGGAACCGATTAAAATAACGCTTAGAAAAATTGATAAGTGCCACATTGTTGGTGGCAGGGGATTTTTCATTGATGACTTCTTCCAAACGCTGTAAAAACTGCTCCACGGAAGTTGTCATAACGGTATTAATTTCCACAATTTTCTCTCCGGAAAACTTTTTTGATGGGTCAAATGGGGTTTAATATTGTCTGACCGTTTATAAAGAACTTATGTTTTTATAGAACAATGATAGTACAGGTGTAATTTTTCGTATTTTGTAGACTCAATAAAAAAGATTTATCCCTGTTTTACACTGTTCTCTTTAGCAGGTGACGCTCAAAACTGGAACTTTCGCACAATCAATCAGTCCCTCTGGCACTACGAGTGTTGATATAATGGCGACTTTGTCCGTCAAATACTGAAATACCTTAAAAGCGTCAACATGCTTATGAGGACAGTAAAACACCAGCCAGCGTTCAATGTGGTACTTTAGTTTTTATGTTAAATCAGAATTCATTATTTGCTCTTAAAGATTGGCTGAATAAAAGTATTATTGGTCAACCTCATTTAATCGACCGTTTATTAATTGCGTTATTGGCTGACGGTCATTTATTAGTAGAAGGAGCTCCGGGACTTGCTAAGACCAAGGCAATCAAAACCTTATCTGAAGGATTAGAAGCGAGTTTTCATCGAATTCAATTCACTCCCGATTTATTACCCTCCGACGTTACCGGCACTGACATCTACCGTCCTGAAAACGGTACCTTTGAATTTCAAAGCGGCCCTATTTTTCACAACCTAGTGTTGGCTGATGAAATTAACCGTGCACCGGCCAAAGTGCAGTCATCACTGTTAGAGGCAATGGCTGAACGCCAAGTGAGCGTGGGCAAAACGACCTATCCTCTGCCAGAGCTATTTTTGGTAATGGCAACCCAAAACCCGGTTGAACAAGAGGGTACTTATCCTCTTCCAGAAGCGCAACTTGATCGATTTCTTCTGCACGTCAATGTCGACTATCCGAACGCCGCTTCTGAGAAAAAAATTCTGCAACTCGCCAGAAGCGAAGCCAAACACGAAAATCTTGAAAAACCAACGCCTATTAGCCAAGAAGAATTATTCGCTGCTCGCAAAGAGGTGTTATCTGTGCACATGGCCGACAGTATTGAAGACTATATTGTTAATCTCACCTGTGCGACACGACGCCCCGCCGCGGTTGATATTGATCTCGCCAACTGGGTGGAATTTGGTGTTAGCCCACGCGGCACTATTGCCCTAGATCGCTGTGCCAGAGCCAATGCATGGTTGAACAGTCGAGACTATGTTAGCCCTGAAGACGTACATGCCGTTATTCACGATGTATTTCGCCATCGCCTAATTTTAAGTTTTGAATCAGAAGCCAGCGGTATTAATACCGATGAGGTTATTGATCATCTATTAGAGCTGATTGCCATCGCGTAATCGCCTACGACAATTTTCTAACAACAAACGTAATAGCGAAGTTATTTTGAGCGCGAGACAAGATTTTATACCGACCGGCGCCTATTCCGATTTACAAGCGCTATTGAATACTCGTTTTTTAGTTTCTGGTTTGAAATTGAAACTCGTCGGCCCGAGCAAAGGTATTGTCAACGGACCCATTCGCACGCGTTTTCGTGGTCGAGGCATGGAATTCGAAGAAGTTCGAATCTACCAACCCGGTGACGATATTCGTACCATCGATTGGCGAGTGACTGCGCGTACCCGGGTTCCCCACACCAAACTTTTTACGGAAGAACGAGAACGTCCTGTTGTTATTCTGGTTGATCAGCGTTCGAATATGTTCTTTGGTAGCCAGGTGTGTTTTAAGTCGGTATACGCTTCTACATTGGGCGCCATGCTGGGCTGGATTGGACTTTCACAAAATGATCGCATCGGTGCGCTCGTCTTTAACGATAATGAGCAGTGTGACGTTAGGCCAAAGCGCGGCAAACACGCTCAACTAGAATTAGTGCACAGACTCAACGAGTTTAATCACAAACTGACGTCGCCAATTGCACCTTCAGGCAGTCTTTCACTCTCAAACATGTTCAAAGAAACGCTAAGAATCGCACGACCTGGTTCATTAGTGTTGATTATCAGCGACTTCCACGACTTTTCTGCGGAATGTGAGCAACAGCTAGGCAGTATTTCTCGTCACAGCGACATTACACTGTTTCATACCTTCGATCCTATCGAAACTCACTGGCCAGAGTCGGAATTAGTAGTCAGCGATGGCAAACAGAAAATGCGTGTTAGCGGTCGAGACAACGCATTCCAAAAGCAATACGAAGCTCAATTTAGAAATAACAAATCTAAGTTAACCCACTTTGCAAATAAGCACGCTATTCCCTTGGTTTCTATGGATATCACCACAGATCCTGCATCAGTGCTGCGAAGTATTTATTCGGGAAGAAAATAGTCTGAACAAAATTCAAACACTTAGATCTTAAATTGTGTTTAAACCTGGGTTTGCGGCAAATGCTTACATTGCGACGTGAACTTAACAAGAACAACGGTAATTTTTATATTTTTCAAGCGCTCATTGAAGATATCGCCACAAAAGCATAGAGCAATAAAAGGAAATACTGAGTACCCACTCTTATCATGGATACACAAAAACCAATCGCACCGACTCTAGACAATCTAACGCAAAATGCGCCTGTGGCTGCGCCTCAAACAGGTCTAGAACAATTAAACGACATTTTAGTCCCACAGACAGTCACGACCTATGTCATTACTCCAGGTTTGGTGATTTGCGCGGTTGCCATAGCCATTATGGTAATGGCTGCGTATTTGTTTTACCGAAAGCATAAAAAGTCTAATGCCTATAAAAGTATTGCTATTGTCGAGCTGCACCAATGGATGAGCGAACAATCGCCCGACGCTACCATTAACAGTTCACAATTGAGTTATCTGAACGGATTGCTAAAACGAGTAGCAATGTCTCAAGAGGGTCGCCGAAAAGTAGCATCTTTATACGGCGCTAAATGGCAGGATTATTTGACTAGCACCGGTAATCTACCAGAACCTATTGCCTTAGTTCTAAGCGAAAACCAATACCAAAATAACCATTCAGAACACAAACTCAACGAACTTTGTGTGAGCGTCGAAAAATGGATTAAAAATTATCGACCACCAAAAGAGCTGGCGTCATCTAAAACTGTGCAGTCCGAATCCGCCGAGGTCAGCCATGCTTGAATTTTCTTGGCCATGGGTGTTTGTTTTATTACCGCTACCGATTGTTGTGCGCTTTTTATTTCCCAAGGCACGACAGGAACAATCTGCTTTGCTAGTACCATTCTTTGCGAACCTAGCGCCCATGGCAGAAACCCAAACCGCTCTCACTCAAACAAAATACGCAAAAATTGCGTGTTTAACCCTTATTTGGCTTGCAATGGTATGCTCAGCCGCCAAACCACAATGGTTGGGCCAACCCATTACCCTGCCAATATCTGGACGTGACCTACTACTGGCGGTAGATATTTCTGGCAGTATGGATACCCGAGACATGCAAGTGAGCGGGCAAACCTTAGACCGTTTAACTGTGGTGAAATACGTCGTTGGCGACTTCGTGGAAAGACGCAGTCAAGATCGTTTGGGCCTAATCCTATTTGGTACCAACGCCTACCTCCAAGCACCGCTAACCTTTGATCGCAATACGGTAAACACACTGCTGCAAGAAGCTCAGTTAGGTTTCGCTGGAGAAAAAACCGCTATCGGCGAGGCAATTGGTCTTGCTATTAAACGACTACAAGATCGTCCAGAGTCCTCTCGCGTTGTTATTTTATTGACCGACGGCGCCAACACCGCCGGTGCGGTAACGCCGTTGCAAGCCGCCGAGCTTGCTCAACAAGCCAAAGTTAAGGTCTACACCATTGGTGTGGGCGCCGAAGAAGTTACTATGCGTAGCTTATTTGATCCGCGCGGCCGCTCTTTTAATCCATCGAGAGATCTCGACGAAGAAACCTTAACTCAAATTGCCGAGATGACCGGTGGCAAGTATTTTCGAGCGAAGAACCCTCAGGAATTAATTCAAATTTACGAAACGCTCGACGAGCTAGAGCCCATTGAGCAAGACCCAGAAACCTACCGACCTGTGCAAACATTATTTTACTGGCCTTTGCTCTGCGCTCTTATCATCAGTGTCATTTGGTCGTTGGTATTTTTGGTAATGAATCGCCAAAACTTAAGTTTTCGGTCACCCAGCAACCACGCCCATAACAATGCTTCACCAATAAATGCCCAACAAAAAAGTCGTGTTAAATCGCAAAACGCGGTTTAACCCAACCTATTACGCCCAAATATGCGTTGATAATTTATGGTAAATCAATACTCAAACTTGAACAAAAACATCAAATGATCAGCGAATTTCATTTTGTACGCCCCTATTGGTTGTTTGCACTTGTACCCTTGGTCGTGATTGCGGTACTGATTGCTAACGCTCGAGTGAATCAATCGGATTGGAAAAAGTTTATCAATCCTAATTTGCTTAACCATCTACTCGAAGTTCAAGGCCAAAGCCAAGGTCGTTGGCCCTATTACGCCCTGCTCGTTATCTGGCTGACGGCAACGATTGCAGGTGCAGGCCCTACCTGGCAAAAAATTCCCCAGCCAACACTCAAAAAAGACCACTCACTGGTCATTCTTTGGGATATGTCACCGTCCATGCTGGCCGAAGATTTAAAACCCTCTCGATTAGATCGTTCACGCTTCAAGTTGATTGATCTATTGCACACACGCAAAGAAGGCCAAACGGGTTTGGTGGTGTACGCCGGGGAGTCCTACGTTGTTACGCCTATGTCCGACGATACCAGTACCATCACCAGTCAGCTTTCTGCCTTAGAACCCGGACTCATGCCAATTCGCGGTAGTAATACCGAAATGGCCATCGAAGATGCTCTTAAATTGTTTCGCGACTCCGGTGTCGTAGCCGGTGATATTTTATTGATTACCGACGGTGTTGTGCCTTTAGCTGCTCAAACAGTTTCGAATCTTTTAGAATCAACGCCTCATCGATTATCGGTTTTGGGCGTAGGCACGCCAGAAGGTGCACCGGTGCCGTTTGGCGATGAATTTGCTCAAGACCAAAATGGTCAGGTGATTATCGATAAGCTCGATGTCTCAACACTTGAGACACTTGCCCACGAGAATTCCGGCATTTATGCAAGTTTGTCATCGAACTCAAGCGATATTGATCGCCTGTCAGCATTTTTTAACAACGAGCGCGATTTCAACGGAGACGCAGTGTTAAACGAAGATCGTGAATTCGACAGCTGGTACGAATTTGGCCCATGGGCAGTGTTATGCCTACTACCGTTGGTCGCGGTATCCTTCCGTCGCGGTTGGCTATTCGCCTTTGCAATGGTCATGAGTTCGACACTTTTTGTATCTGCATCCAATCCTGCTCAGGCCGCGTCTTGGAAAGACTTATGGTCTACAAAAGACCAACAAGCAAAAGCATTACTTGATGAAGGTAATGCCGAACAAGCCGCCGAACTGTTTAAAGATCAACAGTGGAAAGCGGTTGCAAATTATCGCAGCGAAAACTTTGAGAACGCCGCCGGTTTATTCAATGGTGACGATGCAGTATCCCATTACAACCGTGGTAACGCCCTAGCAAATGCAGGGAAACTGGATGAAGCCATCGCTCAATACGATGAAGCACTTAAAATCGATCCAGATTTAACGGTTGCCCAAGAAAACAAAGAAATAGTCGAAAACTTAAAGCAGCAACAGCAGCAATCCCAACAATCAGACCAAAACTCCGATCAAAATCAACAGAACAATCAAGATCAGCAAAACCAAGACTCCCAAAGCCAAGAGTCACAAAATCAAGATTCTCAGAATCAGCAAGCAAACTCAGATCAACAACAGCAAGACGCCTCACAACAAGATTCACAACAGCAAGATCAACAACAGGCCCAAAACGAGCAGCAAGAGCAAGAATCCAAGGAACAATCCGAACAACAGCAACAAGCTGCCAATGAAGAACAAAGTGACGAGCAGTCTGGCGAAGATGGTGAACAGGAGAGTGTAGCGGAGGTTT
The DNA here is from genome assembly GCA_937864365.1 of uncultured Alteromonadales bacterium. GTDB lineage: Bacteria > Pseudomonadota > Gammaproteobacteria > Pseudomonadales > Cellvibrionaceae > Sessilibacter. Next base: position 28,225 of record CALMJT010000095.1, read on the forward strand.
CTGAAGGCGATTTATCGGAAGAACAACAACAAGCTCTGGAACAATGGTTGAAACAAATTCCTGACGATCCGTCTGGTTTATTGCGTCGCAAGTTTCAACATGAATATCGAAAACGCGCTCAACAGTATCGCGCCGGACAGTGGCAGCCGCCAAGCAACAATGCGGCTTCAAGACTGTAATCATCAAAAAAGTCAAACAAGCTCATTTCTTAACGCTTTATTTGAGGCTTTAATACAAAAAAATAAGGCGAACAAACTTAAAAGTCGTGTAATTCACGGAAAAATACAGACGCCTTTACGAGTAACGAAACCTATAGCGGCTGTGAGCGTCAAACCGCTCAGCATTTAGTTTAAGGATTTAACCAGTTCCACATGAATAATCGTCCATTAATATCCACACATGCTTTCTACTGGTTACTGCTATCGCTGGCCTTGTACGCCCTACTCCCTCTACAACTTGCGCACGCACAATCCGTAGAAGCGACGGTTGATCGAAACAGCATCAACCTTGATGAAACCCTGGTTCTTAGAATTCGCCAATCAAATACTACCAATGTCAAACAACCCGACCTTACAAATCTTGAAAAAAATTTCGAGGTACTGTCGCAAAGCCAAACAAATCAGTTCATTTCAACCAATGGCCGCACAGAAAGCTCTTTAGAATGGACATTTATTATTGCACCTATTCGAACTGGAACATTGTTAATTCCATCGTTTGAATTGGATGGTCAATACACAACTCCTATCGAAATTACGGTCAATAAACCCGAGAGCTTAAACATTGAAAAAGGTGAATTAAAAGACGTATTCCTAGAAATGGAAGTGTCTTCTGACAAGGTTTATGTGCAAGAACAATTGCTGGTTACCGTTCGCCTAAATACCAACCTACCCATTTCTAGTCTAGATCGCGGCAATATCGATTTACCAAACACTAAAACCGTTTTAGTCAGCGAAGAGAATCGTCTGCGCACCATTAATGGCAACCAATATTCTGTCGCCGAATGGGTTTATGCCGTTTATCCGCAGCAATCTGGCACCATAGAAATTCCAACATTAAATTGGCAGGTCGGAATTGGCTCCCGTTCGGTGTTTTCAAGAAGTTTCAGAAACCCAAATTCCGTACGCAGATTAACCGTAGAAGGCAAAACCATTGAGGTAGAAGCAAAACCAGACTCTTTCACCGGCACTATGTGGTTGCCCGCCAAGCAAATAGCACTCACAGAAAGTTGGAACGGTGATCTCACCAGTGTTAAACAAGGCGAGCCAATTACTCGCTCAATTATTGTTACCGCTGACGGCCTAACGGCTTCGCAGTTACCTGAAATTACTATCGAATACCCTGATAACTTAAATCACTACCCAGAACCGTTAAAATCGGAAGAACAAAAAACAAAGCAAGGTGTAACAACCATTATGAGCCAACGCCAAGCTGTCTTGGCTACTCAACCCGGTATTTACACATTGCCCGAGGTAAAAGTCAGTTGGTGGAATACCATAGACGACCGCGAAGAATCGGCCATTATTCCCGAGCGGTTAGTAAAGGTATTAGCGGCAGAAAATAGCATCGATAATACCTCGATTACCGATACCGAGAATAACAATCCAGACGAGACAGACAATGCAGAACCGAAAACCCCGACCACTAAATCTAAATCGGGATTAAGTATTTGGTTATTAGCGAGCAATCTAGCTACGGCTTTAATTGCTTTATTTTTTGCTTATCTTTGGTTTAAACGTCAACAACAAGGTACCACCCCAACTGATCAAGCGTCACCCAAAGTTGAAAACTCAGTACCCTTAAAAACCCTCGTGAATGATATTTCCTTTGCCTGTGATGCGAACAATCATTTAGGCGTACGCAAGCTATTGCTGCAATGGGCAAAAAACAAATGGAGTACTGGACCTTATACTTTAGAACGCATTAAAAATAATTTGATCAGTGACGAGGCTAAACAAAGTATCGACTCACTGAACGCGCTACTTTTTAGTGACAATAAAGATCAAAAAATAACGTCTTACGATGCACTTATCAAAGATTTAAAGATTTTAAGTAGCACTCAAAAAACTAAAGAAATGCCAAACAAACTGGCGCCCTTAAACCCTGTTTAATAAAACCTCTAAAAAATTATCGTCTTTACCACGTAAAAAAGCCGTTTTAAAAAACGGCTTTTTTATTATAGGAACCGCTGATTAGCCCGTCCCTAATTTAATCAGAGAACAGAAATTGAAAATACAATTTCCGGTTTCATCACAACGTCAATCACTTACCGTTCTTGAAATTGGTAACACATCCTTGTGCCGTAAGAAACTCCAGGTTAATCAGCGTTGTTTACAGATTTATTTTTGGTGTTATGGCCGTGACTCAACTTTAGGCGAGTTAGAGTTATCACCTGTTACACTCGACCAATCTAAACGAATATCAAACGCAGCTCGATATTCTGGTTCCAATGGTTCAATTTCGGTATCAATACTGCGATAAACATTGACCGCAGGCTTTATATTCGCATCACGGCCGTAAATATAATCTTGATCATCCACAATCGTCTTGTAAGCTTTATTCAAAGCGCGAGCACGCTCTGGTGATGGCGTAATTAATTCATACACATCGCGTACTGCCGCCAACGATGATTCATCAAGCTGACCGTGTTTAAAGTATCGAGCATCAATTTCTTCATTTTCACGAAATTCATTACCACCACCAACGCGCTCTAAATAGTCAAAATTAGCCGATTTATCGCTGCCAAACATGGGTACATTAGGCATACCTTTTAAATTTAGATAACCCCAACCTTTGGCGCCATCAATTTTACGAGCAAAGGCAAAGGTCTGGTCGATGGTAGAGCCAATAGTCGTGTGGCAGCCCATACAGAAAAAGTTTTCTTCAAATTTTTGTTGGCGAAGCTCCCCGTTTTTATCTTCAATAAAACCAATTAACTGCCAACCAAATTTATTATCCAAACCTTTTTCGCCAAGACTTGCATAACGCGGCAAGTTGCCTTCAAGTTTATCCTTTTGTTCTTCGGCGTAAAATGCACCTAAGGTCGATTTACGATGCTGTTCGGTTTTTACCATGTAGCGAACTTCTTTCATTCGCGGCGGCGTGTAAATTTCACCATTTTCACGCACACCTACATAGCGAATGGTGTGTAAAAACTCCGTGTAGCGAGGGTACAAAAAAGACTTTACTTGAACATCTGAAGCGCCACCCAAATAATTACTTGGACGTTTTAATGTTATTGTTTTCGATAATCGACCATCGCCATTTAAATCAGACCCAACCGTGTTTTCGTCGATTTCTGGAATTGTCAGCTGGGTAAAATTTTTAATTGCTGCCTCAACAATGGTTAAATTGAGCAAATAAATATCGCGATCAAATTCACCATGCTGATTTTTTTGAAAATCATCAGCCAAACGAATCATTACATCATCGGTGGCGCCATTGGTTGGCCAAAAAGTACTGGGCAATGGCATATAATTAAAAGCAACCCAACCACTACCATCTTTAGCAAAACCCTGGTCATCAAAGGCAGCTTCACTTAATTGCAGATTTTTTAAATCGGGATACCAAGCATCCCAACCTTGTGCCATTAAGCGATCCGCTAAACTCGAATAATTATCGTAATTTACGTACTCATCAATTTCGGCATCGGAGATTTTTGCCATACGCTCGGTGCGATCTTCAAAAAGATTCAGCCAATGATTGGTTGTACCCAAATCCGAAAATCCGTAATCGCCTTGTAATTCGCCATCGCCCATGCGATTGGCGCGGCCTTGATTGCGCGGCGTAAATTGATGACAGGTATAACAGGGGTTAAAATGGCCTTCGGTTTTGGTGTAACACTGGGGAGGAATCACCGCCTCGCGATTAAACATATCTGATTGACTGCTGACCGAAGACGCCAATAATTGTTGAACAAAGTCAGGATCTTGTTTTAGTACTTCTTCAACATGTGTTTCTGTCTTTTTGAGATCAACGTCTTTGAGATTAATAGCGGCGGTTTTTTCACTGTTATCAACGGCCGAGGCTTGAACATCTAAGTTAGATTCTTGCTTACTGCAAGCCGTTAAAACCGTAACCAGCGCAACCAACACCGGCCACTTCGATAAATTTGTACCAATCATTACACAACTCCCCCAATCAACGCTGAAGCAAAAACCTGCTTAAACAGCCAATAATTATCACTGGTGTATTCTTTTATTGGCCAAGCACAGTAAAGGAGAATTGTTACAATTTGCAGATAGATTCATAAATTAGACGCGAACTTGTCATAATTTATGATCTTAAATAAATGAGACAATAGCGATAAATTAAATACTTCTAATCATTAGAAGCTCTTTAACTTACAATTTTAAACTATAGGAAGCTCTGATTAACGCAGAGTTTACCGAGACACAAAGATGCGTCGCCAATTTTAAGAATTCCATTTGATTGAAATTATGAAAAACTGGTATTCGGCTTTCAACTTCTACCTTCTCATTAAAGCCGAGATAAGTTAATCAGAGGTTTTTATAAAAAATTTTAATCCTTACGATCAATAAAAGATGCATTAATAGCTTTAGGAGCAT
>CALMJT010000096.1 GCA_937864365.1 uncultured Alteromonadales bacterium
CTTGAAATTGTGAAGAAATTGGAAATCGCATTGTCAATTTCTGTTCTCTGATTAAATCATGGAAGAGTTAATCAGATGTCCCTACAAAAGATCAGCGAGATTGCTGCAAAAGGGGCAGTATTACAGTTATAGGCGTAAAGTGGTAGGCGAGTTGTTTGGTAAGGCTTGTCAGTTGTCGAAATAATGCTAGTAAAAACAGAGCGCTAGACAATTTTCAATTTGCAGAATAAACAATTGCTGTGCGGATGTTTGTCTATACTTAAGTTGATATCTTGTTAATCCGCTAAATTGCTAGGGTTTTAAATGACCGACATTCTGCCATTTCGACAATCGCCCAACGCGATTGCGCATTGCTACCAAAATGCTCAGGTCGATTTGAAATTGATGCTCACCGGACACGTTCATCAAGCCATTCCCGATGTTGCCCAAAAAGCTTACCAAGAACATTGGCAATGTTTGAGTCAGTATGGCTCCGAGCGGTTTGATATGTTGTTTGATAAGAGTTGGCTGGTACGGCAAGGATTTGCTGAACTGATCGACACCGAACCCGAGCGAATTGCTCTTGCCAGCAGTGTTCACGAGCTGTTTGTGCGTTTTCTGTCTTGTTTGGATTTAAAAAAGCGTCCCCGAATTCTTACTACTCATCGCGAGCATCCGTCTATTTTGCGGCAACTCATTCGCTTGAAAGAGCAGGGTTGTGAGCTGGTATTTATCGACAGTGATTACGCCACCTTGGTGGAAAAAATCTCTCAAGCCATTGATGATAAAACCGCGGCGGTATGTATTTCGTCGGTGAACTACGTTACTGGTCATCAAACCTTTGAGCTGGACACGCTACCACCTATTTGTGCCAACTACGGCACCGAGCTGTTTGTCGATGCCTATCAAAGTGTGAATGTACTGGAATTCTCGATAGCCGATTACAACCTTGAAACCGCGTTTGTTGCCGCAGGTGGTGGCAAGTATTGTCAGATGGGCGATGGCGTGTGCTTTATGCACGTACCCGAAGGCTCGGACTTTCGCCCGGTGATTACCGGTTGGTTTGGCTCTTTTGATCCCGTGTTGGATTCGCCAGCTGCAGAGCCTCTGGTGTACGCCGATGGCGCCTGTCGGTTTGATGGTTCCACCACCGATGCGTTACCGCATTTTCGCGCCGAAAAAGTCTTTGAGCACTTTAAGCGCGAAGGCTTAACGCCAGAGTTACTTTACGAAATTAACCATCATCAGCTGGGCTATTTAGTGACCGAGTTTCTGCGACAGGATTTCGACCCTAAGGTGATTCGCATGACCTCGTCGGTAGAGTACATGGGTGGCTTTGTCTCTTTCGCTACCCGTATCGCACAACCACTGCATGAACGTATGCGAGATATTGGTGTTATTTGTGACTATCGCGAAGATTTTCTGCGCCTTGGGCCTGCACCGTACTTGTGTGATGAACAATTGCGCGATTCGATTACGGCTATGAAAGAAGCTTTGGTATCACTGGGTTATTGAGCGCAGCATTTCTTGTATTTTTTGCCGCTCCCACAAGGGCAGTTGCCGTTTCGGTCTGGTTTAATGTCATCCATGGCCAAACCTTGGGTGAAATACCATAGGCCGTCGATTTTTTGAAAGTGCGAGTGTTCGTGATGCTGGCGTAGCGTTTTTGGTGCGGACTCTTGCTGGCGTTGGTAAAACGCAACGAACTCGACTTCACCTGAAGTGTCTTTTTCAGAACCTTTTTTGGTTTTAAGAATTTTCAAGCTGCACCAAATTTTGTCGGCGCTGTATTGCTGTATCTCTTCATTTGGGTCGCTGTTTAAAGCCGTCCTAGAAAGATAATCCCATCGCTGAAAGACAAATGCACAAAAGCGTGAGCGCATTAACGCACTGGCGGTATCTGCGTTACTGCGTCCTTCTAAGAGCGGTTCGCAGCATTGCTTAAACGGTTTTCCACTCTCGCAAGGGCAGGCATCTTGAGCGGTAAATTGTTGATTATTTTGAGTGGTAATCATTTTGAAATTTCTGTATGTTTGCGCGTTTTCGCCAGTGGTCGGGCCTTTTTAGGGCATCGCTATTGTCGTTTCAAGTGCAGACACATTCAATCGGGCAAAAGCAAACTTTTACATGGTAAATTTTGATGATATTCGTCCTTACGAGGACCATGAAGTTAGGCCAACCATCAAAAGACTGTTGAGGGATAAGGAGCTGCTTCAAGCGGTGGCTCGTTTTCGTTTTCCGGTTTTAAGTCAAAAAGCACCTTGGTTGATGCGTCCTATCGTGCAACTGTATTTGCGTAAGCAATTTGGCGGTGTAAGTACTGTGCTTGAAGTTCAAACCACTATTGAGCGCTATGTTAAGCGAATGCTTGATACCAGTTCTCGTGGTCTTACGGTTTCTGGCATTGAAAAGCTCGATCCTAAGCAAAACTATTTATTTATCAGTAATCACCGTGACATCACCATGGACCCGGCCTGTGTAAACTGGGTGTTGTTCCATCATGGTTTCACCACATTACGTATTGCGATTGGCGACAACCTACTGTCGAAGCCTTACGTTTCAGACTTAATGCGTTTGAACAAAACCTTCATCGTAAATCGCTCAGCAAAGTCGCCGCGCGAAAAGCTCAAGGCCGCTAAGCATCTTTCGGCGTATATTTTCCATTCCTTGACCGTTGATCAATCCAATATCTGGATTGCCCAGCGCGAAGGGCGTGCTAAAGATGGCCGCGATATCACCAATCCGGCAATCATTAACATGCTGACGCTCAATCGCCCCAAGACCGAGGCGTTTGGTGATTATGTGCAGACGCTAAAGATTGTGCCCATTGCAATTTCTTATGAATGGGACCCCTGTGACGTCGCTAAGGCTCGCGAGCTGTATCACACACGAGTGCTGGGCAAGTACGTAAAAGCCGAGCACGAAGACGTGGCCAGTATTGCCGCTGGTATTTCTGGGCAAAAAGGTCGCATTCATTTAGCGTTTGGCGATGTTTTAGGCAGTAATTTTGAATCCGCCGAAGACGTTGCGGCTGAGCTTGAGCGCCAAATTCAAAGTAATTATCAGATTCATCCGAGTAACCTTGCGGCCTATATTCGCTTGCACGGTGAAAGCCCAGATATCTTGTTGGCCAAAGAAAGCTTTGAACCGGCCCAGTACAAGGCCGATGAAGAAGAGCTTTTAAAGCGTGTTTCTGCGCTTCCCCAAGAGCAGCGCGAAATCTTCTTGGCCGGATACGCAAACCCGGTAGTGGCTAAGTTCGCCTTACAAGAACAGGCTCGCGACCCTAATCTTGCAGTGTCGCACGGCTGATTCTTACGCCAAGCATTGCCAACTTTGAGTACCTTGGGCGAATTTTATTAAGCATGCCCTAGGTACTGCGATCTAAAAGCGGTAAATTTACCGCTTATTCCTAACTTTGCGATTCCAATCCTGTTCATGCTCAGTGACGATATCAAAAAAACCATTCAAGGCGCCTACAGTCAATTTTTGAAAACCCGCGGTCTACAAGCCCGTTACGGCCAAAAATTGATGATCGCTGAAATTGCTCGCACCTTGATGGCCGTTGAGATGGACGACAATCACCAGCGCCGAAATGACGGCCATGTGTGTGTGATTGAAGCGGGTACAGGAACGGGCAAAACCGTGGCCTATCTACTTGCCGCTATTCCCATTGCCCAGCTTCTCAATAAAAAGCTGGTGATTTCGACGGCGACCGTCGCGCTGCAAGAGCAGATTATCTACAAGGATTTACCCGAACTAAAGCAAGACAGTGGCTTGGAGTTTTCTTACTGTTTGGCCAAAGGGCGAGGTCGGTATTTATGCTTAACCAAGCTCGATAAGATGCTCTACGATCAGCAGATTACCAGCGATCCCACCCGTGCTCTTTACGAAGATGAGCAGCCAGATTTAAGACCCGAAGACATGGCGTTGTATCAAGATATGATTAACGCTCTTGCCAGTGGCGATTGGTCTGGCGATAAAGACGACTGGAAAGACGAGCTTGAAGATAAATTGTGGTTTCGCGTTACCACCGATCATCGTCAATGTACGGGAAGACGCTGCTCAAACGTAACGCAATGCAGCTTTTTTAAAGCCCGCGACAACATCGGTAACGTTGATGTTGTGGTCACCAATCACGATATGGTTTTGGCCGATTTAGCCTTAGGTGGCGGTGCAGTTTTACCCGCGCCCGAAGACAGCATCTATGTATTTGACGAAGGCCACCATTTGCCCGACAAAGCGTTGGGTCACTTTTCCCACCATTTAAGAGTCATAAGTACAACGCGCTGGTTAGATCAGTGCATGAAAAGCGTGGGGCCGATTCTGAACGATTTGGGGGAGTCTGCCGAGATCAGCCGTTGCGTAGAATCCCTACCCAACGATCTCAACGCCACTAAGGCCAACATGGAGCGTCTGTGGCCTCTGCTGCAAAACTTAGCCGGGGATTTAGCCGACAGCAATGAACACAGCCCGCGCTATCGCTTTCCTAGCGGTGTGGTGCCCGAAGATTTGCAAACCTTGGCCGAAGAATTACGCCAAGACTTTTCGCGTCTATTGGCTAAGTTTGAAAAGATCGCTCGCGAAGCCGACGAATTATTAGAAGATCGACACGGGCCAATTCCTAAAGCAGACCTAGAAAACTGGTTCCCAGTATTTGGTCTGTGGCAAAGTCGCTGCGAAGCCTGCGTGCAATTATGGGCCAGTTACGCCATTGCCGATCAATCCACCTCAATGCCTAAAGCGCGCTGGCTGACGTTATTTGATACCGGCGCCTATGTTGATATTGAAATCTGCTCTAGCCCAATTTTAGCGGCCAACAATCTGCAAAATCATTTATGGCGCTCGTGTTATGCGGCGGTGGTAACCTCTGCAACCTTAGCCGCACTCGGACATTTCGAGCGATTTCGTATGCGTTCTGGTACACCCGAAAATTCGGTTTACCAAATTGTGCCCAGTCCGTTTAACTTTGCCAACGCGGTATTTTCGGTGCCTAAAACTGCGACGGATGCGGGAAATGTCGCCGAACATACGCAATCTATTATCGAGCAATTACCGCAATTAATAGATCCCTCTCAAGGCAGTTTGGTTTTGTTTTCGTCGCGCAAACAAATGCGTGAAGTTTTCGATCAATTACCGTCACGATTACAAAATAGTATTCTGGTCCAAGGTGAGCGCTCCAAGCAAGAAACCATTCGCTCTCATAAACAACGTATTGATGAGAATGAGGGCAGTATTTTATTTGGTTTAGCCAGTTTTGCCGAAGGCTTGGATTTACCGGGAAAATATTGCACACACGTTATTATTGTGAAAATTCCATTTTCCGTTCCTGACGATCCCATAGAGGCAGCGTTGGCGGAATGGTTAGATTCGCGTGGTGGTAATGCGTTTATGGAAATGAGCGTGCCTGATGCTTCTATTAAATTAGTGCAGGCCTGCGGACGATTACTTAGAAAAGAAAGCGACGAGGGTAAAATTACCTTATTGGATAAACGTCTGTTAACTCGCCGCTACGGTAAGGCGTTGCTTGAAAGTTTACCGCCTTATAAATACGATTTTAGTTAAGCACGCTTAGGTAAACATTTTTACTAAAAACATTTTTACTAAAAACATTGTTACTAAAAGAAATTCGGATTAAATCACTGACGTTCTTGACGTTGGCGAAACAGTCTTGTGTCGCTGGATATTCTAGCTTAACCCGAGTTTCCAATTTTTTAATCATCCCATTTAAAACCACTTAGCTTTCTGGTTCTACTTCGATTTGTTCTTTTAACTCTTTTTGTAACGGGTCTTCATTGGGTTCATCCAATAAAATATCTTCGGTGGTGGGTGCTTCAACATCGGTTTGTTTAGCGGTGCCAGTGGTAATGAGATTTTCTAATTCTGGCAGCTGAGCGAGTAATTCATCTTGCGTTAATTCTGTGGCAATTTCATTGCCTTGCAAATCGAGAACATTGTATCGAGTGCCTTTATTGGTATTGAGGATTTGAATTTGGTGTTCATTGGTGGCCAGAACTCCTGTTGGATAGGATGAATTATCTTTTGCAGCGTATCCCATAGACGTCACTAAAAGACCTGCTAGCAGTAAACCGGTTTTTGTTAATGAAATTTTTTTTGAGAAAGTCATCATAAGAATATGCTCTTAAAGTTGTGTTAACGGCACATGTGTTTGTTATTATTTTTGATGTTGATTTTTAAAAAACGTTCTATTTAAATTTCAGTAGAGAAAAGTCTGATTAACCTAAAATCTACGGCAGCATACGGATTTTTCGCTCACGCAAAACAATATATGCAATACGACAACTAAGAATCGGAACGGGTTGTCAATTTAGAAGCGACTTTTATCGAATAAGAATCTTGGATGTTTAAAAGCGCCAAAAACAGTAGCAGCCTGGTTAGAGTTATAAATTTTAGTGCTTTTTGTATTTTTTGAAAGTTTATTCGACGTCAGCTAGTGCGTATTAATTTCTGTAAATTAAAGTCGAATTTTTAATATTATAAAATGGATTATTTAAATAATTTTTGATGGCTATTCGTTTGATAAGCATGTGTTTGATAAGCATGTGTTTGATAAACATCTGCCTTATAAGTAAACGTTATACAAATAAGCATCTTACAAATGTCTGCTGTTATAAATATCTACAGTTATAAATGTCTGGCGTGTAAATAAACACCATACCAATAGGTACTCTTAAATCCAATAATGCTGCACGATGATCGTTGCCTAGTTTTTGGTTAGGTTCGTGTTTTCTGCATTAGTCCGTTAATATATCGAGTGGATATTTGCCTTTACGTGGTTCGTTTTACGGTATTTTGATCGCTGTTGGTGCGAACTCGACTGTCGGCCCAAAGTATTTAATGAATCAACGTTAAAAAGGGTTTGTTGTTTAAGATTCAGTTTTTACCATTGATTTAGAGCGGCCAATCTTCGTGTTAAAAGGTCATTAAGGCGCGGTTCGTTGCCCGGCATTAAAGCACTTAGAATTAACTCAACGGGAGCATTTAATTGCGTTAAATAAAAAGTCGCTTTTTCGCAAACTTGTTCTTCTAACAATGTTATAAATGACAAAGCACTTTGTTCGAGTCGTTTGCTTAAATCGCAAGGCGTTAAGGATAAAAACTCCGCCACTTCTTCCAGTGTGCATGTCGCAAAATTCAACCTCTGACTAATAATTTGTTTGGCGTGAGAGATAAAATCGCCGTTGGTAAGAATTTCGCTGTTTAGGGTTTCTATGTGTAATTCTACGTCTTTTAGCAGCTCTCGATCTGCTGTGACAATCGAAGAATCTAGGTATTTTGCATCAAAGGTTACACCGTCAAAGGGTTGGTCAAATTTAACGGCGCAGTCAAAGAAGTTTTGATAGGTTTCGTAAAAACGCCCACCGGGATTAGCAAAACTAAAGCTTACACTGCTCGGTTTCCATTCTGATCCGTTCAGTTGCAAAATTAAGCGATACATTTGCGCGGTACCAAACAGGCTGCGTTGGTGATAATGGTGGCCATCAATTAGGTCGTGTATTTTAAAAATACTAACGTTATTGCCTTCTGTGCTGGATTGCCATGGACCAGTGTCGCGATAAAAAGCAGAATATTCGTTCGCTTTTAACAGTGCTTCGCGGAAGTTTTGGCACAACGACATTACTCGTGTAGGAATACCAAGGTGTGGAGTTTGTAGGTGATGAGCCATTAGCAAGCCTAAATGCTTGCAGTGCATATCGTTGGCGATGTGCTCAAGTAGGCAATTGAAGAGCTGCGACGGAACGAATACGTCTGGATTTTTCAGTAAATCAGGCGGCAAACCCAATTTAATGACTTCATCTAACAAGTCGAAGCCTAGGTCTTTAGAAGCCGCTTCTAAACTCAGTAGAACATCTGTGTCTTGAGATACTATTTGCTTCATGTGGGTAACGTCTGCATTCACTTTTACAAATCCATTTTATCAGTTTGAATAACAGCAAATCTTGTTCCCGTTTTTAGGTGCTCAGCCACAGGACACAATTTGTTCAACTTAAAGTCTTGGTGAATGAGTATTCTGTCAAACAATCATGAAGAGTTTTAAGTCGTTTCATCAATAACGTAGCAGTTTTTACGATTGATCTTAACTGGCAGAATTGGAGAGATGTTTATTTTGGCAGGTGTACTGGGTGGGCAATTGAAAAATTGGTTTGAATATTTTACAAAAAAAGCCCGGCGCTAACCGGGCTTTCGAAAATCACTTCCTCAAATTAGAGGCGCAATTTATTAATATTTATCGTAGCAATTGTTGTGTTTTTCACATTTGGTACGAACATTCGGCCAGTTTTCATTGCCGCGTGTAATTGCTGCTGCTTTATCGCTGGACCATTTTTTGTAGGCGGTTTTGTTAAAGTTTAAATACAGTTTGTCATCGACAATTTCCCAGTAGTTTGGATTCACGTCTTTGGTGAAACCGTGAGAAACTGCGAACGCACAGTAACCACCGTATTGTGGGGCGTATTTTTCTGGATTATCAATAAACTTTTGACGATTTTCTGCGGTGGCAAACTTCCAAGTTGCGCCTTGCCACTCGTAGGTAAAGTCATCTGAACCTAGCACGGCTTTTTCACCCGGTAATAACGAGAAAAACGCTACTGGGTCGGCACCTTCAATTGCGCCATTTTTACTGCTGTAAATTGGGTTGTCGGCGGCGTAAGAAGATGAGCTTAAAACAACTGCAATTGCCATTATTGCAGCAAAGCAGTGATTAATAATGGATTTAATGTAAGTCTGAGTCGCCATAAAAAATCTCGAATTCGATGAATATTGTAATTACCACTTGTTATTGCTGAGTGGTTTGTTGCAGAAAAATTACTAACGTCTGGAGTAATCTTACCTGCATGGACAAATCCCGGTCTTGATTTATCCCTAAATCTATCACGAAATGGTAACGATTGCGGAGTTTTTTAAAATATTTTATGGCAAAAATACGATTAGAATATTCGGTATTCGTGATATGTAATTTATTAATGTACCGACGGTACGGTTTTTTTTCAGAAAAATAGGTTTGGCCTTAACTAGGAGTCTTTGATTATTGCCTTCGTGATTTAATCAGAGAATAGAAATCGAAAATGTAATTTCCTGTTTCTTCACGATCTCAATTACTTACCGCTCATGAAATTGCTGAGTCATTCGTGTGCCGTCGGAAGCTCTCGGTTAATCAAAGTTTCCGTTGATATAATTTTGAATTCTCTAAATAAAAATATGCGAATAAGAGATGGTATTAAGCGGTAAATAGTAAAGGTGAACAAATATAGATAAGCGTAAATGCTGCGAAGATTTAATTTTTTAACCTCTTGGAATTAAATCAGAGAAAACTTAATTCCAAGAGGTTGATTCAAGACATTATTTAACGGCTTTTAAAATGGCTTGTAATGGATGCGGTATTTCGTATTGATCCATACGTTTTACTTGGCAACGACAAGAGTAACCGGTTGCCATTTGTTGCGATTCTTCACTGCGGCTTTTAATTTTTTCTGACCAGCTTAACTCATATATTTTTTGAGAGTTTTCTTGGTTTTTGGTCTCATGTCCGTAAGTGCCAGCCATACCACAGCAGCCCACGGCTTGTTCGCGATATTTTAAGCCAAGTTTGGTAAATACGGTTTGCCAATCTTTCATGCTCGCCGGTGCGTTGGTTTTCTCGGTGCAGTGACCAAAGAGCACAAATTCCGAATGCTCAAAATTAACCTCAGGTGTTTCAAACTCTTGCTTGGCAAGCCATTCTTGAATTAATAAAACATTGGGGGCTTTATCGCCGAGAACTTTTTTGTATTCACTGCGGTAAGCCAAGGTCATTGACGGCTCAATACCAACCAATGGAATTTCCGACAGCGCAATGTGATTTAAAAACGCCGAAGATTTGTTTACCACTTTTTCGAACGCTTTTAAAAATCCATGCACATGAAGCGGTTTTCCGTTAGGCGAGTAGGGCGCAAGCATGGGTTTAAAACCGAGTTTTTTCAGTAACTTTAAGGTATCAAGAAGTAATTCGGTTTCAAAATAGCTGGTAAAAGCGTCTTGAACAACAATCACACTTTTATTTTTGTCGATCTCTTTTAGCGAGGCGATGTTTTCTGGCACTGCGTATAAAACGCCAATATCACTCAATGCTCGATCGAGATCTACGCCGGTTAACGACGGGCTATCAACCATACCAATAACGCGGGCAAATAATTTTTTAACGGGCGAGAAATTAATGGCGTTATTATAGAGCCACGATATTCTCGCAAGGTATGGAATGGTGAATTCTAAACTGCCAATAAAATAATCTTTTGCCGGGCGTAAATACCGTGCATGGTAAAGCTCTAAGAATTTACTGCGAAATTCAGGTACATCAACATTAATGGGACACTGACTAACGCAGGCTTTACAGGCTAAACAGCCCGACATTGCGTCATAAATTTCGTGGTTAAAGTCGTATTCGCCTTTTCGTTTGGCTCTTAGGTTCATCAGTTTTGATGGCAAAGACAATAACCACGAAGCGTTTTTCGCGTTGTGACTTGCCACAACGGGATCAATGTTGCGTTCGGCTAATTGTTTTAACCATTCGCGAATTAATGCCGAGCGTCCTTTAGGAGACTGCACTCGCTCACGAGTTGCTTTCCAACTTGGGCACATATTGTCGTTGGGATTGTAATTGTAGCAAGCTCCGTTACCGTTACAGTAAACCGCTTCACTATAAGCTTGCCACGATTTTACCGGAATTTTTCGGTCTTCTTGGCCACGTGTTACCGGCTCGTCTAACTTGGTCAACTCAAGTCCAGTATTTGGGGTAGCGATCTTTCCCGGATTTAACTGATTTTTAGGATCAAATTCGGCTTTGATGCGTTGTAATTGTGGGTAGAGTCCGCCAAAAAATGTGGGCGAGTATTCAGAGCGGAAACCTTTACCGTGTTCGCCCCAAATTAAGCCTTTGTATTTATTGGTTAACACCACAACCTGATCGGAGATTTCTCGAACTAAAGCTTCTTGTTTGGGATCTTTCATATCGATGGTTGGGCGTACGTGCAATACACCGGCATCAACGTGACCAAACATGCCGTATTGCAGGTTGTGGCCATCTAATAAAGCACGAAATTCTAAAATATAGTCGGCGAGATTTTCCGGCGGTACGGCCGTGTCTTCGACGAAAGGAATGGGTCGTGCCTCACCTTGGGTTTTACCTAATAAACCCACCGATTTTTTACGCATTGCCCAAATTTTGCCAACGTCTGCTCCGTAAGCGATTGAGTAACCAAAGCTCGGGCCGTCTTCGCCTGCTTTATCTAGGCTATCGGTGAGTTTTTTAACATTGGCGTTAAGCTCGTCTTCGTCATCACCGGTGTATTCAACAAAGTTTACGGCGGCAAGTGCTGGTGAGTTTTCACTTGTATTGGTATCGAAGAATTCACCTACGGTGTTCCAAATAATATCGCTTTGGGCGAGCGACATAACCTTAGAATCTACGGTTTCGATAGACGTTGGCCCGGCTTTCATTAATGCAGAAGCGTGACGTAATGCCGAGTTGAAGTCTGCGTATTTTACGTTAACTAACGCACTGTATTTGGGAATTTTCAGAAGATTAATTTTGGCTTCGGCAATAAAACCAAGGGTACCTTCGGCGCCACACAGAATATTGTTTAAATTAAATCGACCTTGTTCATCGCGAATGTGTGCGAGATCGTAGCCTGTTAAACAGCGATTTAATTTCGGGAATTTTTCGATGATTTCGTGATGGAATTCTTTTTCAATGGAATCCACCACGCGATGAATTTGCCCAATTCTATCTTGGCGAGCTTTAACCGCTTTTAACTCATCTTCGTTTAGCGCTTTGGATGTCCACTCGGAGCCATCCAGTAATACGGTTTTTAATTCTAAGACGTGATCGCGGGTTTTGCCGTACACGCACGAACCTTGGCCGGAGGCATCGGTATTGATCATGCCACCAATGGTTGCTCGGTTACTGGTTGATAATTCTGGAGCAAAAAATAACCCCACCGCTTTGGCGGCTTCATTGAGCTGATCTTTTACAACTCCCGCTTGAACGCGCGCCCAACCTTCTTTGGCGTTAATCTCTAAGATTTTGTTCATGTGCTTAGAGACATCAATGATCAAACCATCGGTCAGAGATTGACCATTGGTGCCGGTGCCACCGCCGCGGGGCGATAAAACCACGCCTTTAAATTGGCGCATGTTAGAAAGCTCGGCAATTTTCACCAGATCATTGGTGTTTTTGGGATAAATAACACCTTGCGGTAATACTTGATAAATGGAGTTATCGGTAGCGAGTACGGTTCGATTCGCATAATCTGGACAAAGATCGCCTTCAAATCCGCAACTTTTGAGCGTTTCAATAAACGATAAATAAAGCGCTTGGACAGGAGAGGTGTGGGTAATAGCTGGAATCATAACTGTGTTTTACTCGCTACTTTCAAACCTGAAACATCTAATATTGTTTGGGCCGATTCGATCGGAGCGGTAGTTTAGCGCCGCTGATTGCTTAACCCAAGGGGTTGACGACTTTCAACGGCAATTTTGTGCAAATATTAATCTTGTTTTAACCGTCTTAATGAGCTTTTTTATCTCTACAGTCCTGTGGAATTGACGTACTTACAGCGGAAAATTGCGTGTATGTAGTGAACGTGTTTGTAGTGAACGTGTTTGCAGTGAACCAGGGGATCTGGAGAAAAAGCTGTTGGTAAAAGGAGTCATCGAAATACGTAGGTACCGAGACCTGCGTCGAGATGTACTAGGGCGTTGAGGTGCCAATTGTAGGCTGATGATGAGATATCAACACATCCTTGTGTTGGTAAGCATAAAGGAAACTCTGATTAATCTAGAGGGAGTTTCATGCGACACAGGAATGTGTCGCCAATTTCAAGAACGGTAAGTGATTGAAATTGTGAAGAAATTGGAAATCGCATTGTCAATTTCTGTCCTCTGATTAAATCATGGATGAGTTAATCAGAGGTTCCTAAGCTGTATTTTTGTGCTGGAATTTAGCCGATTGTTTTATGAGTTTGAGTAACTCGCAGCCGGATTTATTTCTTGGGATTCCGTTTCACTCACCTGTGCCGTGTTTTCCAATTCTGGAAATGATAAGCCGCAGCCTTTTAAAATCACACGCGATAAAAAGTTGGTGATTCGTTCAATATCTTCACTTTCGTATTCCGCCCGATTCATCAAGGTTAATACTTGGGTTTCAAAGTCGGCGTAATGCTGGGTTGTTGACCAAATCATAAAAATAAGGTGCACGGGATCAACGGGGTCCATTTTTCCGGCTTCGATCCATTCGTCAAACACTTTGGTTTTGGAACGAACCCATTGGCGCATATCGGTGCGAATATACTCGCGAATGTGCGGCGCGCCTTGAATGATTTCCATTGCAAAGAGTTTTGATGCTCTAGGATGGGTATACGACAGTTCTACCTTGGTACGAATGAATTCATGCAATACCGCCGCTGGATCGTCGTCAGCAGAAATATTAGACAGTACTTCGTTCCACAATTGTGTAATGTATTCCAATACCGAGCGATACAAATTATTTTTATTTTTAAAATAATAATGAATGTTCGCTTTTGGTAAGCCTGCGCGGTCGGCGATGGCTTGAATACTGGTTCCTTTAAAGCCATGCAAAACAAATTCTTGCTCGGCCGCTTTTAAAATAACCTCTTCGTTTCGTTCACGAATTTTTCCAGGTTTGTACTTCTTTGCTGTTGCAGTCATCTGTGGACTCTTAGTCTTTTGGCTAGAGTGCTAAAGGTGAACCTTTGCGTTTTAGCCCCATCCCTGAGATTTACCCTTAAAACACGGTGTTTATTAAAGCGTTTTCTTGTTATCAAATACCGATATAAGAGAATTACGTCGGTAAAGTTTTTGTATTTCGAAAAACACGAGAATTAAAAACACGTTTTAACGAAATTTTAATATGGGTGTTATTGTTACTTTTTCTAGGTTTTTACAAATAAACAAATCGACCGCTTTCTTTCATCTGCTATTGATTTGGGTTCTTCGAAAAACTGAAAATAAGATTTCCAATTTTTGACAGATACTCAATCTCTAACGGTTGAAGCAGAAGCTGACGACTAGGGCGGTCACTTCTAACGGTAGTGTCGATTAAGATTAATTTGTGAACCTGTTTGTTATAGAAATCTCTGATTAAATCACGGATGAGTAAATCATAGATTCCTAGAGAAACTCCCAAGAGAGTGTCTTGGGAGTAACAACACTATTACTTCAAGTCAAAAACGTAGCGGGCAATAAATACCGCAGCGAGTAAATAAGTAATAACTGAGACTTCTTTATATTTGCCTGTTCCAAGTTTTACGCCAACGTAAACTATAAAACCTAGTGCAATACCTTCAGAGATACTGAACGTCAGCGGCATGGCAATTAAGGCCACAACCGCGGTAGCCATCGAAGCAAGATCGTCGAAGTCAATCTGACGGAACGAGTCCATCATTAAAATACCCACCATAACCAGCGCTGGTGTGGTCGCCATGGTTGGAATAACTTCCATTAACGGCGTTAGGAACAAGGCCAGAATAAAGCAGATGGCAACCACAATACCGGTCAACCCGGTACGACCACCGGCAGAAATACCGGCTGCGGATTCAACATAAGAGGTGACCGGAGAAGTACCTAAAACCGCACCGGCAACACTGGCGGCGGCATCGGCGGTCATAGCACCGCCCATTTTGGGCAGTTTGCCGTTCTCGTCGAGAAGTCCTGCGCGACGAGAAACCCCTAGCAGTGTACCAATGGTATCGAACATGTTGACGAAGACCATGGCAAACACAATATCCCAGGTGTCTTCGAAATGTTTGAATGGATACATTAAATCCATAGCAAATAAAGTATCGGCCATGCTTTTGGGCAAACCGATGATCGCTTCGGGAACCGGTGTAAGGGTGCCTTTTTCGGTCGGAATGAACAAACCGATAATGGTTAATGCTAGAACGGACAACACAATTGCTGAGTTGATTTTGCGGATCACTAAAACCGCGGTTAACACAATACCTGCCAGCGCTAAGATTACCGCAGGCTCGGATAGATCGCCCAAGGTGACCAAGGTAGCTGGGTTATCGATAACTAACTGCGCATTTTGTAGACCGATAAAGGCGATGAATAAACCAATACCACACTGAACACCGACTTTTAGCGCGTGTGGAATGGCATCGGCGATTTTGGTTCGTACCCCGGTTACCGACAGCAGTAAAAACAGAATACCGTTCCAAAACACCAAGCCCAAGGCGCCTTGCCAAGGTACTTCGCGAGTAAGACACACGGTGAACGCAAAAAATGCGTTAAGACCCATGCCCGGAGCAAGCGCAATAGGGTAGTTAGTAAACAGCGCCATCATTAATGTGCCAATGCAGGCGGCTATGGCGGTTACCGTGATCAAACCTTCTACGGGCATTCCGCTTTGCGAGAGAATCGCGGGGTTTACAATCAACACATATGACATTGCGGCAAAGGTTGTTAAGCCTGCAATTATTTCTGTGCGCACGGTGGTGTTGTGTTGTGTGAGTTTGAAGAAGTTTTCCAGCATAGCGTTAAATAGCCTTAATAAAATGCATAGACAGACGTTTGAGCGTGAACGTCTCTATAATTACGGTGCTATTAATATCACCTGTTAATTGTTACCGACGATCAATAAATCGACGCTTTAATACCTATAAACCCGAATTAAAGGTAAAAGATGAGTTTATCGATCGGTGTGTCCATACACGAGTTTTGTATTGTTAGGTTGTGAGCGCTTTAAAGACGGTAAGCCGCTTGAACCTAAAACTTGACGAAGAAATCACAAAAGCTTTCAGTGTTATTCTCAGGATTTTACGTTAATAACGAAAATCCTGGCAGCTATTTGTGCAGATCGTACAGGAACGAGGCTTATTTGAGATGTTTCGCCGCGTTTAAAGAATTTTCGATACACGTTTAAGAAAGTATCAATCTCTGCGTGTGTCGTAAAAATCCTCAAGCTTTTTTCAACATAAAACTTGTCCATCTGGTCAGATTCCTGCATCATCTGCTCCAACTTAAACCATTAAAAAGCCGTAATTCGGTCAGTGTTGTTCGCTCTTTGGAATTATCTGAGCGCGGTATTCACAATTTTGAGAAATTAACCGCGCGCAGCTCAGGTGTTATCCGGTTTGCGCGAAGATCAGCTGGTTGGATTCGGTACGAATTACACATTAGGTTTTTTCACTGTGATCGAACTATGTCTCAACGGGCGCTGGTTAAGAGTCGATGAAATTGATCCATCAATGACGCTTTTACGGTTTTTGCGCACAAACCTAGGGCAAACAGGTACCAAAGAAGGTTGTGCATCGGGTGATTGTGGAGCCTGTACCGTGGTGGTTTATGACGATACCGGCGATGCGGCGACCTCAACCTTTCGCTCCATTAATAGCTGCATCACATTACTTGCGGCAGTTAATGGTAAACGTATTTTTACCGTTGAAGGTTTGCGTGGCGAAGGTAATGACCAAGAATTACATCCCGTGCAGGCTGCCATGGTCGATTTTCACGGCTCCCAGTGCGGATTTTGTACGCCCGGATTTGTGATGTCATTATTTGCTCTGTTTAAAAATCAGGGCAGTGCGTTAACCGAAGAACAGGTCTTATCGGCCATATCGGGTAATTTATGCCGCTGTACCGGCTACAGACCGATAGTTGATGCCGCACTTCATTTAAAAAATTATCAAGAATCTTCATCGACCTTATTTCCAGAACTGCCCGAAGAGTTTTCTAGTGCTGAGAAAACCGCTGTAAATGTCGGCGAAGATTTTTGCGTATTCCCTAAGAGCGAATCGCAGCTGCAACAATTATTGCAAGACGTATTAGCTACTTCTGGCGAAAATTTTCGATTTGTTGCCGGTGGTACCGATTTATTGCTGGAGCAAACCCAACAATTTAAACCGCTCGAAAAAGTCATTGGTTTAAGTGAAGTTCAAGAATTAAAAACACTTAGCCTAAACGCAGAAGCACAAACACTTTCGGTGGGCGCTGCGGTAACGCTGTCTGAGCTTGAATATTTTTGTGAAGAGTATTTTCAAGAATTCGCTAAATTGTTGCATCGTGTTGGCTCTCGCCAAATTCGCAACCAGGGCACATTGTTAGGCAATATTGCCAATGCATCGCCCATTGGTGATACGCCGCCCTTTTTGTTGGCGTTAGATGCAAATTTAACTCTGTGCAATGCCCACGGTGTGCAAAGAACTTTACCGCTTGCCGATTTTTTTGTGGGTTATAAACAAACCCAACGTGGCGAAGGTGAATACTTACATTCGGTCGATTTTAAACTGCCCGAAAACGACGTTTTTTTAAAGTGCTATAAAATTTCGAAACGTTTTGAAGACGATATTTCTGCGGTGCTATTGGTCGTTCGTTGGTCGGTAGAAAATGATCAATTTAAAAACGTACGCATCAGTGTTGGCGGTATGGCGGCCATTCCAAAACGTGTTTCTGCGGTTGAGGCTGCTTTAGAAGCAAAACCCGCATCAATGGCGACGATCAATGCCGCTAAAGCTGCGTTTGCACAAGAATTAGCGCCATTATCGGATGTGCGTGCGAGTTCTGAATATCGAATGACATTAGTCGAAAATTTATTGGTTAAAGCATGGCTTGAATACAGTGAACCAGAAGCTGCTGTGAGTGTATGGGAGCCGGAATTGGCTCGTGTAACCTCACAGCATTACGCCAGTAAGTCGACCAACTCTAAGTTTGGAGGTCAACATGCGTAATATTCGACCGGGCGATGCTTTTGCAGAAAAAAGCTCAGCAATCGTAGAAGCAGATTCATCATCGACGCTTTTATCCGAAAATTTGCTACCCAAACGACAAAGACCCCGAAAAAGTTCTGCCAAAAAAGTACAACCCAAGCAGGGCAGTGCCGGTAAGCCGAGCATTCACGAAAGCGCTATCAAGCACGTAAGTGGTTTAGCAACTTACATTGATGATATACCCGAATTATCGGGCACCTTGCACATGGCGGCCGGTGGTTCTGCTCATGCTCGTGCAAAAGTGATTGCCATGAATTTTGAGCAAGTCCTTGCTGCGCCCGGTGTGGTGGATGTTTTTACCGCCGAAGATGTACCGGGTGAGCTAGACATAGGCCCGGTATTTTCCGGCGACCCGCTGTTTGTGACGATGGGTAAAGAAACACAATTTGTTGGTCAAACATTGTTTGTTGTGGTTGCTAAAACCTACGAACAAGCCTGTGCTGCGGCAAAACTTGCCGATATTCAATACGAAGTTTTAACGCCCAATGTGCGTTTGCAAGAAGGTCTAGATGCCCAAGAATTTGTGTTACCTGAGCATGTCATCGCCAACGGTGACGCAAACCAAGCAATCAATAGCGCTGAATTTCAATTGCGCGATGGTGGTTATATTGGTGGTCAAGAGCATTTTTATCTAGAAGGCCAGATTTGTTACGT
Source organism: uncultured Alteromonadales bacterium (assembly GCA_937864365.1). GTDB lineage: Bacteria > Pseudomonadota > Gammaproteobacteria > Pseudomonadales > Cellvibrionaceae > Sessilibacter. The sequence continues at coordinate 18,414 of CALMJT010000096.1, forward strand.
GTTGCCTGGCGAAGATAACGGTGTGCATGTGTTCACTTCCAGTCAACATCCAACCGAGGTGCAAAAGCTTGTTGCCGAAGTATTGGATTTACCCAGTCACAAGGTTATTGCCGAAGTGCGCCGCATGGGCGGTGGTTTTGGTGGTAAAGAAACTCAAGCAGCGGCCTTGGCCTGCGCCGCTTCGGTTGCGGTATATCACCTGCAACAACCGGTAAAATTTCGGTTACCGCGCAAACACGATATGGAAGCCACCGGTAAGCGTCACGATTTTAAATACGACTACGAAGTCGGCTTCAATCAAGACGGTGTCATTGAAGGTTTAAACATGACACTCGCGGGGCTGTGTGGCTGTTCACCGGATTTATCCCAGGGCATTGTAGATCGCGCCATGTTCCATGCCGATAACGCTTATTTTATCAATCAATCTCGTGTTTTAGGTTTATGCCCACGCACACACACGGTTTCTAATACAGCATTCCGTGGTTTTGGTGGTCCGCAAGGTATGGTCGCCATTGAGGCGGTCATTGATGGTATTGCTCGCTCTTTGGGTGAAGATCCCTTAACCATTCGCAAACGCAATTTGTATCGCGACGGCGCCGATACCACCCATTACGGCCAACAGCTTGATCCCAGTGTGCTGCAAGAGGTGGTTTCTACCTTAGAGACCAGCAGTGAATATTGGGCGCGTCGTGAAGCGGTTAAATCTTTTAATGCCGCTAATCCGTTTGTGAAAAAAGGCTTGGCATTAACGCCGGTTAAATTTGGTATTTCTTTTACCGCCCAGCACTTAAATCAGGCCGGTGCGTTGGTTCATGTTTATACCGATGGCAGTATTTTAGTGAACCACGGTGGTACCGAAATGGGCCAAGGTTTGTACACTAAAATTGCACAAATTGTTGCCGACGAATTTGGTGTTGATGTTGAGCGCGTTCAGGTCAGCGCGACACGAACCGACAAGGTCGCAAATACATCTCCAACAGCTGCGTCGTCAGGTACCGATTTAAACGGCTATGCCGCAAAAAATGCCTGCCAAGAAATTCTGCAAAACCTTAAAGCCTTTGCCGCTGCACACTACAACGTGGATGTGAGCGCGGTAAGTTTTAGTAACGACCAGGTTTTTGTGGGCGAGCAAGTTGTTAATTTCGCCGATTTTTGTTTGCAAGCCTATAAAGGACGCGTGCCTTTAATGGCCTACGGATTTTATAAAACACCGAAAATTTATTACGACCGTGATTCTGGGCATGGCCATCCGTTTTTCTATTTTGCCAATGGTGCGGCCTGTTCAGAGGTGCTGGTTGATAGCTTTACCGGCGAATATAAGGTACTGCGTACTGATATTTTGCACGACGTTGGTAAATCGGTGAATCCAGATTTAGACATCGGCCAAATTGAAGGGGCTTTTATTCAAGGCATGGGTTGGTTAACCACCGAAGAGCTTTTGTGGGACGATCAAGGCCGAGTTATGTCGAATTCACCGGCAAGCTACAAGATTCCGACCGCGTTTGATGTGCCGCGAGAATTTAACGTAGCCTTATATGAGCGCGAAAACTCGGTTGATACGGTGTTCAACTCAAAAGCCGTGGGTGAGCCACCACTCATGTTGGCGATTAGTGTTTGGAGTGCTTTAGCCGATGCTTGTGCAAGCTTTGCTAATTATCAGTATGCCCCGCGACTTGATCCACCGGCAACGCCCGAAAAAGTGTTAAAAGCCATTGAAGATGCGAAATTGTTTGCAGCTTCAAACGGACAAGCGTAAATGCACAATGACTCGGTTTATACTGATAACAAAGAATCTCTGATTAAATCATGAGTACGTTAATCAGAGATGCCAATTTAGGTTTGTTCTAATTATTGTTGAGGAAGCTGATCGTGAATCGCCCTTGGTATTTGGCTGTAGCAGACTGTAAAGAAACCGGAGAAGGTTTTGCCTTAATCACCGTTTTAGGTGCATCAGGTTCAACGCCCCGAGAACCCGGCGCCAAGATGGTTATCACCAGCGATGCAACCTACGACACCATTGGTGGTGGCCAGCTTGAATATTTAATTACTCAGCAAGCGCGTGTGCTTATACAAGATAATTGCTCTGAAATTGTGATTAAAGCGTTTCCACTGGCCGGTGAAGCCAAGCAATGTTGTGGTGGCCAGCTCAGTGTGATGATCGAAGTTTTTCCGGAAAATACCTGGAAACTGGCCGTATTTGGCGCCGGTCACGTTGCTCAACAGTTAATTCCCATTTTATCGCGAATGCCCTGTCAGGTAAGTTGGTTCGATAAACGCGCTGAACTGATTCAAAAAGTCGATACGTCTAAAGTAAAAACTGCTTCATTAGGCAATGTTCAGCAAGCTGTTGCTAATTTGCCACGGGGTTGCGATGTTTTAATTTTGACTCATGATCATGTTTTGGATTACGAGATCGCTAAAGAATGTTTATCCCGCGATGATCTCGCTATTGTTGGCATGATTGGTTCAGAGACAAAATCCCAACGCTTTATTAAACGCTTACAGAGCGATGGTATTTCTGAAGACAACTTAAACCACTTTATTTGTCCAATTGGTATTCCACAGGTTAAAGGCAAATTACCCATCGAAATTGCCGTGTCTATTTGCGCGCAATTAATTGCCCTTCGACAAATAGATAATCAAGCCGTACACGATCGTCGCGGCCTTGCCTGGAAAGATCTTAAAAACAGCTTAAATCAGGCCGGTACCTTAGAAGGTCATCAAATTCGCCTGGGTTTAGAACCTAATTTATTTAACGAAGATTAAAAACCGGAGCAATAACGAGTGAGTTTAACCTCCAGTGCGCCGAGCACAGAAAACCCATTAACGCACTTTAATCAGCTAGACGATTCTGCTGCTTTTGAAATCTTATTTAAGGTTTGTCATTGCCAGCGTTGGGCGCAGCAAATGGTCGATGCTCGTCCGTTTGCGTCCATAGAAAATGTTCAATCTAGTGCTGCGCAATTATGGTCTACCGCTACAGAAGCCGAAATACTAGAAGCGTTTTTAGGTCATGCTCGCATAGGCGATATGAACGCGCTTAAACAAAAATACAGTGCCGCCTCAAAAGAGCAGGGCCAGGTTGCAGCCGCTAGCGACGAAACTATCAAAGCATTGTTTGATGAAAATAATGAATATTTCGATAAATTTGGTTTTATTTTTATTGTGTTTGCCAGTGGTAAATCTGCCGACGAAATGCTCGCTATTTTGCGTTCACGAATAATCAATACTCGCGAGCAAGAATTAAAAAACGGTGCTGGCGAGCAACAAAAAATTACCCAATTACGATTGGCGCAACTGCTGTCTTGTTAAATCACCCTTTATTTAATTCACCTATTTATTAATTCACTTACGTAATTTAGACAACTGTCATGTCCTCACGAGCACCAATTACTACACACATTTTGGATACCCACAAGGGTCGCCCAGCGGCAGATGTTGCCGTTAGCTTATATCGTCAAAATGGGGACCAATGGTCCCTGCTTGGCGAAGCAACGACTAATGCCGACGGACGAATAACCCAATGGAATTCTGAGTTTGAATTTCAAGAAGGGTTATACCAGTTAATTTTTTTAACCCAAGATTATTTTGAGCGAGAAAACTCGGCCAGTTTTTATCCGCAGGTCAGTATTACGTTTCAAGTAAATGCTACTGATGAACACTACCATGTACCTTTATTGTTAAGCGCGCACGGTTACAGTACTTATCGTGGTAGTTAAATAATCGTGGTAATTAAGCAATCGTGGCAGCTGAGAAATTTTCATGAGTAACAATAGCAGTGCAGTGCAGGCGTATCGAGCCAGCATTTTGCATTTTACCAAAGCACCCACCGTCACTGGTGAGGGTGTAGTTTTTTTTGACGACGGTTTATTGGTTGTTCGCGATGGCAAGATTTACGCGCTCGATCACGCAGAAACACTACTTACCGAGCTTAAGCTGCAAAATATTGAATTTGAATTAATTGATAAAACCGGCCAGTGGATTATGCCGGGTTTTATTGATAGCCATATTCATTTTCCGCAAATTAATATTATTGGCAGCTACGGCGAAAAATTACTGGATTGGTTGAATAATTATACCTTTCCAGCGGAAATGAAATTCTCCAATAAAGCCTACGCCGAGCAAATTGCCGATGTATTTGTACAAGAGTTACTTGCATCGGGTACGACTACGGCGATGGTTTACTGTACCGTGCACGAACATTCGGTGGATGCTTTTTTTCAGGCATCGCAAAAATACGGCACCTGTATGTTGGCCGGAAAAGTGTTGATGGACAGGCATTGCCCAGAAGCATTGCGTGATACTCCTATTACAGGATACGAGCAAAGCCAAGCGCTGATTGATCGCTGGCACGGCAATGGCCGACAGTTGTATACGGTAACACCGCGCTTTGCTCCAACCTCAACACCCGAACAATTAACCTTCACCGGTAAGCTGTTGCAAGAAAACACCAGCGTTTATATGCAAACACATTTGTCTGAAAATATCGGTGAAATAGCGTGGGTTAAAGAGCTGTATCCGCAGTATAAAAATTATTTAGATGTTTACGACGGTTTTGGTTTGCTCGGCAGTCGCAGTGTGTTTGGGCATTGCATTCATTTATCAGACGATGAATTAACGCGCATGTCTGAAACAAATTCCAAAATTGCCTTCTGCCCAACCTCGAATTTATTTTTAGGCAGCGGTTTATTTGAGCTGCAAAAAGCAAAAGATTTTGCGGTAAAGACCAGTATCGCCACCGATGTTGGCGCCGGTACCAGTTTTTGCCAATTGCAAACTTTGGCCGAAGCTTACAAAGTTAATCAATTAAACGATTACGCGTTGCATCCCTTTGAGGCGTTTTATTGGTTAACCTTGGGTAATGCCGAATGTCTTGAGCTTGAGCAGAATATCGGTAACTTTGAGACGAATAAAATTGCAGATTTTATTGTGTTAGATTTTGAGTCAACACCGTTAATGAAGCACAGAATGTCGCTGTGTAATGAGTTGCACGAAAAATTATTTTTATTAATGACTATTGGTGACGATCGCAATATTAGCGAAACCTATGTTGCTGGTAAATGTGTTTACAGCTGAGGGAATTTAGAGCTTTTAACTTACGCCTATAGAAACCTCTGATTAACTCATTCATGAGTTAATCAGAGGGCAGAAATTGAAAATGCGATTTCGAATTTTTCACAATTTCAAGCACTTATTGTTTTTGAAATTGGCGACACATCCCTGTGTCGCAAGAAATTCTGTTAATCAGAGTTTTCTATAGAGTTTGGTTTAATGCTCTGTATTAGCTGGTGGTATTTTTTGTTGTAAAAAGGAAAAAATTTTGTCTGCTTATCTTTTAGATTGGCTAAGTTTAGCATTTCGGTGGCTGCACATTTTAGCGGCCGTTGCTTGGATTGGCTCGTCGTTAAAATACGTTTGGATCGATAATAATTTACGCAAACCACCGCAGTGGAAAGCCGATAAAGGCATAAAAGGTGATGTTTGGGTAATTCATGGCGGTGGTATTTATGAATTTCAAAAATACGATCTAGCCCCAGAAAAAATGCCCGACGTATTGCACTGGGTAAAATGGGAATCTTACACAACGTGGTTGTCGGGGTTTTTATTAATATCCATTGTTTATTACAGTCAAGCAAGCAGCTATTTAGTGACGCCAGACGGTTTAATTACCGATCCAACTCAAGCAGTGCTGGCCGGTATTGGCTTTTTGGCCACAACGGTGGTGGTTTATGAGCTTCTTATTCGCACGCCGTTGGTGACAAAAGGGCTGTTATTTGCGGCCATTATGTCGCTGTTCTTTTTAGGCTTAAGTTATCTCGCGTTTCAACTGTTTTCGCCTCGCGCTGCTGCCTTACACGTAGGTGCTGCCATAGGTACGCTCATGTCGGGCAACGTATTTTTTGGCATTGTTCCTGCGCAAAAAGCCTTCATTAAAGCCATTGAATCGGGTCAAGAGCCCGACGCTAAAAAGGCCGCTTTTGCCAAACAGCGTTCTATGCACAACAACTATTTTACGCTTGCTGTCGTGTTGTTGATGATTTCTAACCATTACCCGATTTTATATAGTCATGAGTATGGTTGGTTTTTAATTGTCGCAGTGGGTGTCTTAAGTGCTTATATTCGCCACTTTTTTAATCTTAAAAATCGTGGTGTTCTACGCCCACAAATTTTGATTATTTCGGCAGCATTTATAGTGGCGCTTATTTATTTTGCCAAACCTAATATTGGTCATTCCGTTGCTGCGGCTAATCATTCATCGGCAATAACAGAAGACATGCGTTTAGAGCAAGAAGCAGTTGCCTTGGATATTGTTTCCCAGCATTGCTCCGGTTGCCATTCCTTAGAACCCACCCAGCCGGGTTTTGTGGCGCCCCCAGCAGGCTTGGTTTTGGATTCTAAAAACCATATTGTGGCTTCAAAGGATCGAATATTAGCGGTATCTGTTCAAAGCCAGTACATGCCTTTGGGCAACTTGACGGGTATGACTCAAGCCGAACGTGAACAGTTGGGTGAGTGGTTGGTAGGTTTGGAATAACGATTTATGAGTTTGGCACATCACTTTGAATACGTTGAGGTTTCCGGAAAGGTTAAACCGAGTGCGTGATTTATATAAAGATAACTGCTTGATATTGTGGATAAATTGTAAAAGACGCTTGTGAGCGTCTTTTTTTTTGGATGAAGCAATGATCGAGTTGGTAAGGCACGCTTATCGTTGACAGTCTTATATTTTATATCGATCGTTCATTATTTGATAATGTAAATTGTAGCTTTTACTAGTATTTGTTTAACAAGGTCTCGTTTTAGCAAAGAAGTTTCTGCGCTAAACTATCGATCAAAGGATCGACAGACATTAAACAATTGAGGTCAGTAATGGCGGACGCTGCGACTAGGGACTATTGGGTCGATTACGCCAAGGCAATTGGTATTGCTTTGGTGGTTTATGGGCATGTAATACGAGGCGTCTATGACGCAGGTTTGTCGATTTCAGAAGGTTTTTTTCTTCTCTCCGATAGTATCGTCTACAGTTTTCACATGCCGTTGTTCTTTTTTCTTTCGGGACTGTTTTTCTTCGGTTCTTTTAATAAGCGTGGGGCAAAAGATTTTTTACTGAATAAAGTCGATACGGTAGCCTATCCTTATTTTCTCTGGTCATTTATTCAAATAACCTTTGTTGTGGTCTTGGCGCGATTTGCGAATTCTCCGGCAGATTCCGGTGCATTTTGGTCGATATTAACGCATCCTTTTGGCCAGTTCTGGTTTTTGTACGCGTTATTTTTCTTTTTTGTTGCCTCTTCGATTGTGTTTTTTAAAGAATTTCGGTTTTCGTTTATTCTTATTTTATTGTTCTCTTTGGCGATATTTTTACGGCCTTTGCCATCGAATTGGGGAATTCTGGCTATTTTCTTCTCGTCGTATTTTTGCTTCTTTTTGTTGGGGGCCGGATTTAAACGCCTAACCAATACCCATTGGTTAGGCGATCTTAAAGTCACCTTAGCTTTGGCAATGGCGTTTATTGTTTTCCAAGGCTTTTATCATTTTGAGTTAAACAAAACCTTCGCAGAGCGAACGGCTTGGTCTTTGGCTCTCACTCTCGTATCCATGTTGTTTGTGGTGTCGCTTTCGATGTGTCTTGCCCGCAAACCTAAAAAATGGGTGTTGTTTGTGGGTGCTTCGTCCATGGCAATTTATGTTATGCACATCTTAACAGGCAGCGGTATTCGGGTGATTTTGCAAAAAATCTTCGGTATTGATGATGTGATTGTGCACGTTCTATTGGGGTTTGCTTTTGGTATGCTGGTACCTATGCTGGCTCAGTATCTGATCGATCGCTATAAAATTCCGTTGGTGTTTAGTGCGCCTATTTCCGTTCTATTTACCTCGAATAAATAATGTTTCAGCATAAGCGTTTAAGAACCTCTGATTAACTCATGGAACCTCTGATTAACTCATCCTTGATTTAATCAGAGGGCAGAAATTGAAAATGTGATTTCCAATTTCTTCACAATTTCAATCACTTACAGTTCTTGAAATTGACGACACATCCTTGTGTCGCGAGAAACTCTAGGTTAATCAGAGTTTCCTCATCTGTGATTTAAGCAAGCGGCAGAAATTGAAAATGTGAATGCCAATGTCTTTAACGTTGCAATCACTTGCTTTTCTTGGAATTGGTGACACATTCTTGCATCGCAGAAAACTCTAGGCTCTTCAGAGTTTATTATCGGTTAATCAAGACTTCCTTTAGAATAAGACGATTGGTAAACATATTCATACTGGAAACTCTGATGTAGTTAGAGCTTCCTATATTCTGTTATCGCGCGTCGTTATTTTTGAGGATAATTTCGACAGCGTGTGGTCATTATAAGAACGATTTTTCACAGAGCATTTTAGTAGATACCAAACGATGGTGAATGTACTAAAACGCGATTAAAAGTTTAGGGCGCTTTATGGATAATTTTACGTTTGCTGACTTTACCTTAGAGGTATTGGGCGTCAGTGCGGTTATTTTTATTGTTTTAGTGGGTGGGGTTGTATTGTGGGTGGCGGCTATGTACTGGTCTGATATTAATCAGCGCCAACATACCATTCGCAGAAATTATCCTGTTATTGGCCGATTTCGCTATTTCTTTGAGCACCTTGGTGAGTTTTTCCGCCAATACTTTTTTGCACAAGATCGAGAAGAGTTACCCTTTAATCGTGCCCAGCGTTCGTGGGTGTATCGCGCCGCAAAAAATATCGATTCAACAGCGGCCTTTGGTTCTACTCGGCCGTTAAATAATCCCGGCGATTTCATCTTTTTAAACTGTTTATTTCCTACTATTGCTGAAGATCACGTTGAGACTGATGCCGTAGTAATTGGTGAAGGTTTTGCTCGACAGCCTTATGCCGCAAAATCCTTTTTTAATATCTCTGGGATGAGTTACGGCGCTTTGTCTAAGCCCGCGGTAAGGGCTTTATCAAGTGGTGCGCGCAAGGCCGGTATTTGGATGAATACCGGTGAAGGTGGTTTGTCACCTTATCACCTTGAAGGCGGTTGTGATCTTGTATTTCAAATTGGCACTGCAAAATACGGCGTGCAAGACTCCGAAGGAAAGCTCAACGAAGAGAAGTTATTGGCGATTGCTGCTCACGAACAAGTCAAAATGTTCGAAATTAAGCTGAGCCAAGGTGCAAAGCCGGGTAAAGGTGGTATTTTACCGGGCAAAAAAGTCGGCCCGGAAATCGCAAAAATTCGTCATATTCCCGAGGGGCAGGATTCCATTAGTCCTAACGGCCACGTTGATATTCGCAATGTGGATGATTTGCTGGATATGATTGAGCGTATTCGCCGCCTAACCGGAAAGCCCGTAGGTTTTAAATTGGTGCTTGGTACGACGGATTGGTTGGTGAGTTTTTTTGGCCGCATTCACCAGCGCGGTTTAGAGTTCGCGCCTGATTTTATTACCCTAGACAGTGCCGACGGCGGTACCGGCGCTGCGCCACAAAGTTTGATTGATTATATGGGGCTGCCTATTCAGCACAGTCTACCATTATTGGTAAATACCTTGGTTGAGTGTGGTCTTCGTAAGCGTATTAAAGTGGTTGCCAGCGGTAAATTGATAAACCCCGGACGAGTCGCGTGGGCCCTAGCGATGGGCGCTGATTTTGTGGTCAGTGCGCGTGGTTTTATGTTGTCGTTGGGATGTATTCAAGCCTTGCAATGTAATAAAAATACCTGCCCCACAGGTATCACCACCCACGACCCAGATTTACAAAAAGGCTTAGATCCTTTTGAAAAATCTACCCGTGTGTGCCACTACGTTGAAAATCTTGTAAAAGAAGTGGGTGTTATCGCGCACTCGTGCGGCGTGGTTGATCCCCGACATCTTGATCGTAACCACGTACACATTATTAACGAACATGGCTTGCCAACACCGGTTGTTCATTTTTATCCTGTGGCAGAGACGCGGTTAGAGTTTGTCGATAATAAACGCGATTAAAAGATTATTTTTACCAGTTCAATATTATTATTTTAGTGTTGTATCTAATCGTTGGCGCCTCTGATTAACTCATTCCTGATTTAATCAGAGCACAGAAATTGAAAATACGATTTCCAATTTCTTCACAATTTCAATTACTTACTGTTCTTGAAATTAGCGAAACATCCTTGTGTCACTGGAAACTCTGGCTTAATCAAAGTTTCCCATTTTCGAGCCACTTTAATATTTCAGTTACCGTCAATTAACGACGGTTATTAAGCTCATTATTGTGAGTGGCAAGAAATTTGATAGACATATCTGCATGGTACAATGTTACCGGTTTTGGTTTGATCGATGGCTGGGCTGATTGGTGTTGATTATTTTAAATTGATCGATCATCGAGCCTTGAAATTTTTGTATTCGCCCAAAACTCTGTAGCGTTGAATTCAACCCAACAAGCGAAGGAATCATAACAATGGCATTTGAATTACCAGCTTTACCGTACGCGAAAGACGCATTAGCCCCGCACATTTCAGAAGAAACTTTGGAGTTCCATTACGGCAAACACCACAACACTTATGTGGTTAAGTTAAATGGTTTGGTCGAAGGTACCGACAACGCCTCTAAATCTTTAGAAGAAATCATCAAGACTTCAACTGGCGGTTTGTTCAATAATGCTGCGCAAGTATGGAATCACACTTTCTACTGGAACTGCCTAAGCCCGAATGGCGGCGGTGAGCCAACTGGCGCGCTTGCAGACGCTATCACTGCAAAATGGGGTTCTTTTGCTGCATTCAAAGAAGAATTTACCAACAGCGCAATTAACAATTTCGGCTCAGGCTGGACTTGGTTAGTGAAAAATGCTGATGGCTCTTTAGCGATCTTAAACACTGACGACGCTGGCTGTCCTTTAACTCACGAAGGCGTTACCGCGTTGTTAACCGTTGATGTTTGGGAACACGCTTACTACATCGATTACCGCAATGCTCGTCCTACTTACTTAGATGCATTCTGGAATCTTGTTAACTGGGAATTTGCTGCTGCAAACCTAGGTTAATAACAGTTGCGTTTATCTATTTAGGTTAGCTTAGGTTAGCGACCAAAAAGCCGAGTGAAGACTCGGCTTTTTTATGTCTCGATATAGCGTAGAACACGTATTACATGCTCTTAAATTCATCGGCTAAAAAGTTGATAAACAGTCGCACTTTTTGGGATAGGTGTCGGTTGCTGGGATAAACCGCCCAGGTTCCCGTATCGGTTGGATTGTTCTCTTCTAATATGGTTTGCAACAAACCAGCTTCAATGCTCTGGTCGACATAAAATGACGGCAGTTGTACTACACCCATTCCGGCTTCGGCGGCTTTAACCAATGCACGCCCGTTATTGGATCGCCAGTTACCGTTGAGCCTCAGGTCAATGTGCCTACCTTTTTCTTTAAAACGCCAAGTTTGCAGCGTGCCCATTAAGCAGTTGTGATTAATCAGCGCGTGAATATCACTGGGGCGACCGCGTTGTGACAAGTAATCTGGGCTGGCACACACCACCAGTTTTCTCGGAGCGATTCTTCGGGCTATGTAAGATGAGTCTTGTAAGGTGCCGGAACGAATAGCGAGATCAAAGCCTTCCGAAATGACATCGACCACGCGATTAGTGAAATCCATATCGATCTCGATGCTGGGATTTAGCTGCATAAATTTGATGGCCGCCGGAGTGATGTGTTCCTCGGCAAATAGACCTGCCACGCTAACTCTGAGCAGGCCCTTGGGTGAGTGTTGTTGTTCAATAATAGCGCGTTCGGCTTCATCCAAGCTGTTTAGCATGTCTTTGCACGTCGGATAAAACGTTTGCCCTAGCTCAGTTAATGAGACTGCGCGAGTGGTTCGGTTTAAGAGTTGCGTATCCAGTCGATTTTCGAGTTGGTTAATTTGGCGGCTTATGTGTGATTTAGATACGCCGAGTTTTTCAGCGGCTTTAGAGAAGCTTTTCATCTCTACCACGGCAACAAACGCTTCAATACTTTCCCAGCGACTCATAACATATCCTTTGACGATCAATTTTATTATTGTTTTCCAGTTGCAACAGTGTTGTGATTTTTATCTGGTTTATAGGCTCTACGGGAACAGATATGATCTCATTATCTACTAAAAACGAACAAGTAAAATCATTCAAGAAGAGAAATGCCCATGAAAACTCGTGCCGCAGTAGCTTTTGAGTCCGGAAAACCCTTAGAAATTGTTGAGGTTGATTTACAAGGACCAAAAGCTGGTGAAGTTTTAGTTGAAATCAAAGCCACTGGTGTTTGTCATACCGACGCATTTACCTTATCTGGTGACGATCCTGAAGGTGCATTTCCGGCAATTTTAGGCCACGAAGGTGCCGGAGTTGTTGTAGACGTAGGCCCCGGCGTAAAAGGTTTAAAGCCGGGCGATCATGTAATTCCGTTATACACACCCGAGTGTCGAGAGTGCGACTATTGCTTGCATCCTAAAACCAACCTCTGCCAGTCGATTCGTTCTACTCAAGGGCAGGGTCTAATGCCCGATGGCACCAGCCGTTTTTCCCTTGATGGCAAACCCATTTTGCATTACATGGGTTGCTCTACCTTTTCTAACTACACAGTTTTACCCGAAATTGCCTTAGCTAAAGTTCGTGAAGATGCTCCTTTCGATAAAATCTGTTACATCGGTTGTGGCGTAACTACGGGCATTGGTGCAGTAGCTTTCACTATGAAAGTTGAACCGGGTTCAACGGTTGCTGTGTTCGGTTTAGGTGGCATTGGTTTGAATGTCATCCAAGGCGCGAAGATGGTTGGTGCAACACGCATTATTGGTATTGATATTAATCCTTCAAAGGTTGAATTGGCGAAACGTTTTGGTATGACTGATTTCGTTAACCCTAAAGAGGTTGATAACGTTGTTGATCATATCGTGCAAATGACCGGCGGCGGCGTTGATTACAGCTTTGAATGTATTGGTAATGTTCAAGTTATGCGACAAGCGCTTGAATGCTGCCACAAAGGCTGGGGCGAGAGCTGTATTGTTGGTGTTGCTGGCGCTGGCCAAGAAATTAGTACTCGTCCATTCCAATTGGTTACTGGCCGATCGTGGCGCGGTACTGCCTTTGGCGGTGCAAGAGGTCGTACCGATGTGCCTAAAATTGTTGATTGGTACATGGAAGGTAAAATTAATATCGATGAATTAATTACTCACACAATGCCATTAAATGACATCAACAAAGCTTTCGATTTAATGCATTCCGGTGAAAGTATTCGCTCGGTTGTTCTTTATTAAGTCGTAATTAATCGAATAAATACGGAATTCAATGGCGAGGTGATAAACCTTGGCTAGTAAATTGCGCATAATTAATTACCAGCCAAGGTTTCGGATAATTGACGCTGTTCATTTACATAAAAGCGATAGGCGGATGATATTTTTAAGAAATTTAAAATTGCATTGTCCGCTTCTGTGCTCTGGCCAAATGGTAGATGAGTTAATCAGAAGCTCTTATGTTGGTTCGTGAATATATGGGTTATGGAATTATCCCTTCGTCATAAGTACTAAGTGCAGACCAGGTTCATTAAGCTGCTGTCGCGGCCTTCTTTAGGGGAAGAAATTTGAATATTTCAAAAATAAGTTCATTTAAGTGTTTTGACGGTGAGCAATTACGCTACCGACACTTTTCTGAAACCTTGCAATGCGAGATGACATTTTCAATTTTCTTGCCGCCGCAGTCGCGAGAAGGTTCTGTGCCAGTGTTGTATTGGTTGTCTGGATTAACCTGTACCGATGAAAACTTTGTCACCAAAGCCGGTGCGCAACAGTACGCTACGGATTTTGGTATTGCGATCGTTGCGCCGGATACCAGTCCGCGTGGTGACGACATTCCCGATGATCCTGAAAAAGCCTACGATTTTGGTCTGGGTGCGGGTTTCTATGTGAATGCTACTGAAGAACCCTGGGCGAAAAATTATCGAATGTATGACTACATCGTTCGAGAATTACCACAGTTGATTGCTGCAAACTTTCCAATTAATAGCGATTTAACCTCAATTTCTGGACACTCAATGGGTGGTCACGGTGCGCTTACGATTGCACTTAAAAATCCAGAAGTATTTCGCTCGGTCTCGGCTTTTTCGCCAATTTGTTCGCCTATCGAATGTCCGTGGGGACAAAAAGCCCTGTCTTTGTATTTAGGCAAAGACAAATCCAAATGGCAGGAATACGATACGGTGGCGCTGGTTTCTAAAGTTGAGGCGCGATTGCCGGTGTTGATTGATCAAGGTGATGCCGATAATTTTTTAGAAGAGCAATTAAAAACACCGCTGCTTATTGAAGCGGCTGAGCATGCTCAATTTCCAATGTCGATTCGTATGCAGCCCGGCTATGATCATAGCTACTTTTTTATTGCCAGTTTTATTGGTGAGCACATTAAGTTTCACGCAAAAAACTTGCTGTAACAAATTCTAGGAACCTCTGATTAACTCATCCTTGATTTAATCAGAGGGCAGAAATTGAAAATGTGATTTCCAATTTCTTCACAATTTCAATCACTTACAGTTCTTGAAATTGGCGACACATCCTTGTGTCGCGAGAAACTCTAGATTAATCAGAGTTTCCTCTAATTAACCTACTCGTGAATTTATTGAATCGCAAAAATTAGCGTTCATATTTA
>CALMJT010000097.1 GCA_937864365.1 uncultured Alteromonadales bacterium
ATGGAATCCCAATGTCTTCCGAAAACTTTAGAACTCCAAATGCATCTCTTAAAAGCTTATCACCACTCCCGAGACTTAAAACTTTTGATACTCTGCCTATGTCAAAATTTTCTTCTACAACTTCTCTATCAAAGGAGTGCTTTTTATCTATAATTTTTTCAAACAATTCCTGCTCTAGCCAAGGATCACATTTATATTGCTTTAAAATATTCCATCGATCTGAAAATTCAGAATAATCTGGATTTTTATTTTCCAAATATGCTTTTGCTATTTTCACATATTGGAGTAAAAATAAAATATACGACTCTTGAGAAACATCAGTATAATCAATAGTAATAGGGCGAATATTAATTCGTGATCGAACAGAATTAAGTGATTCTTCTATATCACCCATCTCTGCCATGAGGCCAGCCTTTTTTGCAGCCCAATATGGTTGACTAGAACTGACCAGCCAGCTTGTCAAACGCTTTTTAAGTTCAGGAATATCGAATTTAAATAGCGAGAAAAGGCATTTCTCATATTGATATTGTGAGCGCTCAGTGTCTTTGGAAAGAAAAACCGACAACAAATCTTCTTTTTCTTTCCAAAGATCAAATTTGCCCTCTTCGCGTAAGTAACGCATATAAACTAAAACTAGAAAGCAAGATTTTTCTTTTATTTCTCGCAAATGTACTGTTTCAAACTCCGATGAGTTTAATAATACATCTGAATCATTATCAACTTGTTCCTTCGCCCAATTTAAAGAGATTTCTATTAATGGTACATTTGAGTCCCATATCGGACAAAGACATTTCTCCATTCGCCAACAAAATTCATAAATAAATTCAAACAATATATTTTTAGAAAAATCTTTATAGTTATCTAAAAACCGTTCCCAGTGATATGTGCTATTATAAAGCTCGTCTCTCCGATCATAAGGCACAATTAACCAACCAGGGTAACTCTCTCGTTGAACCTTCCAAACTTCTATAACCGCTTTAACTTGAGTCTCATTTGATTCATCCGTATTTAAATTAGGGGCGGAAAGCTCGTCATTTGACCTAGGCCAATCTAAATTATCAGATTGTTCTTTCTGATTGGCGCAAAAACTCAAAAACTCCCGTATTCCCTTTCTATGATTATCTCTATCAATACCATCCAATTCTGACATATCAACAGGAACAATATTATATTTTGACAATAAACTTGTTTGTGCTTTGGTTAAATTCAAAACACCTATCATATATATCTTAGGTGAATTATTTTCACCTAAATTATCTCTTATCCAACCAATCCATCGTAAAAAGTTTGGGTCATCACCAGAAAAACCAATCAAACATAGTGTATTTTCCAAGAGCGACTGCTGTACCGTATTCACGAAGGGAGCAAATTGATTGGGGTAACAGCGATAGTCTTCTTCGGTAATGATAAAGGGCTCTGTACTCGGAAAACTGCCATGCAACTTAATAATCCGAGGTTTTTCGGAATAAATAAGATTCTGATCATTGATGACAATTTGATAATTGTAATCAGTAACCTTCTGGGCGGCTCTTTCTAACAATGTATCATAATTAGTAGTTAACACATCAGACCAGGGTAGATTTAACAGGTCTATATGCAGATCAGACGGTTCGTATTCATTATCAGGTATTGCATCTCTCAATAATTGGTGCAAGGCGGGACGACCAAAAGATGCCTCCACTTCATCAGCTAATTTTAACGGATTAAAAAACTGACCATTTTGTAGTTTTTCACCTCGGGTCTTCTCATAAAACAATTTACCTAAAGCATTCCAATCAGGAAAACCTTTAGATGAACCATTTAAAGGCATAGCATTTCTACTAAAACCTGCACCAATCATAATTGCAGCGTGGCCAGACCATAATCTCTCCGCTATTTCATTTAACTGAGGAAATAAACTGTTGGGTATTTTTTTACTTTCCATTTTTTAGCCAATGTGGTTATATTTTACAATGTGGAATTTTCAACTAATCACATCATAAAATCTATGAAGTTGCTGTAATCAATTAACTGAAAGTTATAAATAGATTAAGAGAAAAATGAAATCTGTCTTCGTATGTTATTAAGCGCGCCTAATTATTAAATTAAGTGCCAGATCGCTAAATAGCTTTTATTTCCAGAAAAATACTATCATTAATTTATTCAAAGAGAGTGAAAATATATTCACTGCGCATTTAGATGTTGTCTAATTGTCGAAATTTTTCGTTTACTAGATATATTATCGATAAGGTGGTATTTAGAAAGCAAATACATTTTTATGTATTCATAAGCAATTACTATCAAAAAGAAAGCCGTCAATCAAGCCGCTTCTTTTGGCGTCGACTTTTTTCTCATTTCAATACCGCCGAGATTGGGTTCGTTGTCATCAGGAGAGCTGATGTTTTTTATTGATTCTCGAGCTTTTAAAATTTTCTGAATTACGTCAAACCAAAACGGTGATCCGAGTGATAATGCGATGGCGGTAATCATCCAATCAAAGATGTTTTTTATGACTAACCATTTTGATTCAGTCCATAATTCGGTTAGTGAATCTGCATTTTTATAGGCTTTAACTAATGGTGTTGAATCGTTCCAGCCAACAATGGGCGGAATATCTACGGAAATTTCTCGGGCTGAAATTGCTAAAGCCCGAGACATTATCAAATAGTGATGAGAGCGCCCAAGCTAGGCAAGTTGGTGTGTATTATATAACTGTTTAACGATTTTAAGCAGATTCTACTCGCAGCGCATTAATCAGCGCTTGAATGTCTTCGGTCTTTGTAAAAATCTGCGGTGTTACGCGAATGCAGTAGCCGCTATTTAGGCCATCTCTTACGACGGTAAATACGCCGTATTTTTCTTCCAATGTTTTTTGCAGGTTTTTTACTTCGGTTTCGCTGGTTTTACCTTTTATGCGAAAGCTGCCCATTCCTGTTGAAGATTCTTCGTCGATTGCGCCAAGTATTTCTATGTTAGGATTTTCTTTGAGTTGATTGACCCAGAGTGAGCGTAGGTATTTAAGCCGAGCTTCTTTGTTTTTACCGCCTATTTTTGTGTGAAAATCCAATGCCATGGGTACAGAGATAAAGCTCGCGAAGTCTGCGGTTGCCATGTGTACGCGTTGGGCAATGGTATTCGTATCGGGTTTTGCGTCTCCCGGAAAGGGTGCGATTTTATCGAGCAGTCCTTCTTTTATGTAAAGCGCACCCACGCCTAGTGGCGAGCCAATCCACTTATGCAGATTAAATACAGCTAGGTCTACGCCTAATTCTGGTACGGTAAAATCAACTAATCCCCAAGATTGCGCGCAATCACAGATAACATCAATGCCCTGTTTTTTTGCCTCGGCGGTAATTTCTTTTACGGGAAGTTTTAATCCGTGCTGGTTGCTAACGTGGGTAAGTAATGCAATTTTAATGTTGGGGTTTTCTTGAAATGCCTGCGTATATATCTGAATTAAATCTGCTTTGGAACACTGCGCCGGTAATTTAAGTTCAATAGCTTTTGCATTATGGTTTTCTGCTAGCCATTGCATGCCACGTTTAAAGCTGGGGTAGTCGATATCTGCCCAAAGTACAGCGTCGGATGAGTTTAAGTTTTTATACTGACGAATTAATGCATGAAACCCTTCTGAAGCGTTGCGTGTCAGTGTAATTTCGCTTGAATTTATAGTCAGTGCGTTGGCAAGCATTTGGTTAACACTTGTCATGTCTTGATTAAAATCTTTCCTCGCGTAGTAGGAGTTTTGTTGATTCACCATTTTTATGGCGTTTAGATAAAAATCTTGAACCGGGTGCGACATTTTGCCCCAGTAGCCATGCTCTAAATTAATGATACCTTCGGTACGATCATAATATTTTGCGATCCTATTCCAATAGGATTCGTCTTTGGCGAGCGTTGAGGGATTAGTATTTTTTGTTTTTTTGAAGTTGTAAGGTTCTAAAAGTTTAGTGGCTGCGAAAGTAGGTATGCTAGTGGTAGTTAGGAGTCCTAGGGTCGAGGCCAAAAAACAACGTCGGTTTAGTCTTATAGGCGAGGTCACTGTTAACTCCTGAGCTAAAGAAAAGTGAAGATGATTTTTAGAGGGTGCAACAAAATAAATGATTAAACAAGAGCTTGAGGTTTATTTTTTTCAAAGTGAGTAAGTGTTTTTTTGATTTTCTGAAGGTGTTTTTGCGAGTTATTGTTGGACGCAGTTTTTAAAAAGCAGGAATTTACCTGGAATTGAATGTGATGGAAGAACACTTGGAAATGACTGTTTAAAACGGTAATTTTCACCGTAGGTTGTTCTGTGTAATTATTTTTTGGGGTTTTCTAAGCTCGATTTTTTTAATTCACAAATATAAAGTTCTGTAATTAACGCCTTCTGGATTTAATCAAAGGGTAAGAGTTGCCTTCACTTATCGCTCTTGAAATTAGTGACGCCTGACTACACTGCGCAAATCTCTGGTTTATTCAGAGCTGCCTTATTTAATTGTATGTAGTCTTTTAACTTATTGATGGAGTCATTCTAGAGGACAGAAATTGAAAATGCGATTTCCAATTTCTTCACAATTTCAATCACTTACCGTTCTTGAAATTGGCGACACATCCTTGTGTCGCGAGAAACTCTAGGTTAATCAGAGTTTCCTAGACTTAGTAAGTTCTGCCTTGTATGTCTTGGTAGTTGTTAAATGGATAAAAGATTAAGGATTTCGGTTGCCTGTATCTTTAAATTTAAGTCGGCTTGAACGTCTTCCAAAGCAGAGTTATCTTCTAAAGGATCGGTCTCAAGAGCGTCGGTTTCAAGAGTGTCGGTCTCATGAGTGTCTGTGTTAAAAGTATCTGTGTTAGCCGTGTTATTATTTTCGCCCGATGGATTAATGTCTTCTAAAGAATTATTTACGTGCGAATGGCTAATTTCTATAGCCGATTTAAGCGATTGTAGTTTTGTAATTATTTCGGCGTTGTTCACTGAGGCGGTTGTTCTTGGGTCGACTTGTAGTTGTCTGCTGAATATTTCTAAGTACAAATCGATGCTATTGCCGATAATAGCTTTTGGGATATTTGCATCGCTAATGCCAGAAAAAAACTCATGGTGGAGTTCTATCTCACCGTTGTCATTGATGTTGCTCAATACTTCTGTTTGCCAATGGGTTTTCAGTGCAGAATTCCACAAGGTAAGTTGTGAAATTGGCTCTAGATTTTTTAGGCGTATTGAGGTGTTTTTCTGCCAAAATAAGTGTAGCGCGGTTAAATCATCGTGAAGTAATTGTGTTTGCAGTCGAATTAAATCTCTGCGGCGATTTTGTGGGGTTTGGTTAGGTTTTAAGTCTCGACTTTTAACGGCAATAAAATCTTTGATTGTACGAGTTCCGTCGGCGCCCCAAAGTAAAAACTCTATAGCGTGCAAGCCAAGAGAGACTTCTTCTGAATCGGTGATTTGGTGCTGTCCCCGAATTGTTTCGGCGTTGATACGTACCAGTAAGTCATTAACAATTCCGCTGTCGGTATAAATGCCAAAGCTGTCTAGGTATCCGGGTAGAATCGGTTGCGCATCTAACACCGTTTTAAAGCCTGCTAATTCGTAAAACAAATCTTCACTGGCATCTATTAAATTAAATAGAGCGCTAAGTTGAGTGTAGGATTTGTGTGTGGCAATCCACTGTTCTTTTATTACCGCCAAGTTTTCGCTCGAAGGCGTTGCATAAAAATCCGTGGCGAGGCTTTTGAGTTTTTCGGACTCCGCCAACGTAGCGTTAAATATTTGATGAAACAGGTTAATAACCGCTTGCGCCGATTCTTTTCGGGAGTCGCTTGTTAGTTCTGATGATTCAAGCGGTGCAATTTGGGTAGTAGGTAGCGGTTCTGGTTCATTCTGTGAAGAAGGTTCTGGCGAGCAAGCATTTAAAATGGGCAGTATCGCAACTGCAATGATGAGTGGTTTGAGAGAAGCCCAGTTTAGTGTCCATTTTATAAAACCTGGGCGGGTATTTGCGGTGTATTTATTGTTGTGAATTGAAGTTTCCATACTCAATTTTTATCAGTGTCTTTTAACGTAGAGAGGTAATTTTCCAGCCGTGTGCTAAGGCGTGTTGTTTTAGGCGATCGTCTGGGTCTACAGCAATAGGATTTTCAACAATGCTCAATAGAGGCAAGTCGTTGAATGAGTCACTGTAAAAATAACTACCGGTTAGGTCACCTGAATATTCTTCCAGCCAATCATACAGACGTTTTACTTTTCCATCTTGGAAGCAAGGCACACCGGTGATTTTTCCAGTGTATTTTTCTTCCACAACTTCGGGCTCGGTTGCTAATAATTGGGTGATGCCAAGCCAAGTCGCAATGGGTTGGGTAACAAAACGGTTGGTTGCGGTAATAATTAATAGGTCGTCGCCTTCGTTGCGGTGGCGCTCAATTAATGCTTTGGCTTTTGGTAAAAACATTGACTCAATTTTTTGAGAAAAGAAGTCGCGTTGCAGGTGCGCAAGTTCTTGTGCGGTTTTTCCGGCGACGATTTGCAGAGCAAATTCGGAGTATTCAAAAATATTTAAGGTGCCGTCTAGATACTGTTGATAAAACCGATTGTTCTGAGCCCGAAATACTTCACTATCTACTAATCCTTGATCTGCAAGGTATTCACCAAATGCGTGGTCGCTGTCACCGCGAATTAATGTATTGTCTAAATCGAAAATGGCTAAGCTCAAAACTTCCCCCTAAAACCAAGTTTCCGAAACTTGAAAGTGTGCAGTTGCAGCATTTTTTTTGGAATGTCGGAACAATCAATGCCGAGTTTTTATAAACGGGTTTATTTTGAGGGATATTTTGAGTATTTGTCACTGTAAAAGTGTTTTTTGTGGGCTTGAATGGTAGAGAGTTCTTTTTGAAATTATGAAACTTGTGAAACAATAGTTTATATTGAAGGTTCAGAATTTCTTTCGTTAACAGGAGCAGGGTTTGATCGACGCCGATGGATTTCGTCCGAATGTGGGTATCATCTTATCGAATGATGAGGGCCAGCTATTTTGGGCACGGCGTGTAAACGGCCAAGATGCTTGGCAGTTCCCGCAAGGTGGTATTAACGAAAATGAAACACCGCGCGATGCGTTGTTTCGTGAGCTTTATGAGGAAGTTGGCTTACAGCCTGATGATGTTGATATTCTCGGCTGTACGCGCGGCTGGTTGCGCTACCGTTTACCAAAGCGATTGATTCGCCAAGGTAATACTCCGGTTTGTGTTGGCCAAAAGCAGAAGTGGTTTTTGCTGAAGCTGAGAACAAAAGATTCAGCAATCGATTTGCAAAAGTTTGGTCACGCCGAGTTTGATCAATGGCGCTGGGTCAGTTATTGGTATCCGCTTGGGAAAGTGGTGGCATTTAAACGCGATGTGTATCGCAGGGCGTTGAAGGAACTCTCAACCCTGCATTGCCAGTTGGAGGTCGCCCGCGGGCTGTAAATCATGCTTAATTCCCTGCGCACCCTCGTACAGGAAGTTAACGGCGCCGATGATTTGCAAGTCGCGCTGGACATTATTGTTCAGCGCGTGCGCGAAATTATGCACACGCAAGTGTGTTCAATCTATTTGCGAACCACCGAAGACAATTACCAGCTGATGGCCACTCAGGGCTTACGCCCAGAGGCCGTGGGTAAGGTTAATCTACAGTCACATGAAGGCTTAGTGGGTTGGGTTGTGGCCCGAGCTGAGCCTATCAATCTTGAAAATGCCGCAGAGCATCCTCGCTACGAATATTTCCCTGAAACCGGTGAAGAAAAGTACCAGAGCTTTTTGGGCGCGCCGATCATTCATCATCGCGAAGTATTGGGTGTGCTGGTTATTCAGCAGATCGAAAGTCGCAAGTTTGATGAAAGTGAAGAGGCGTTTCTGGTTACGGTATCGGCTCAGCTGGCTGGCGTTATTGCCCACGCTGAAGCTACCGGTGCTTTGGGGTCTATCGGTAAAGAGTCGCGACAGGCGCGATTTAGCGGTATCAGTGGCGCAGGCGGTGTGGCACTGGGTGTGGGGATCGTTGCATCGCCTTCAGCTGATTTGCATTCAGTGGCGCAAACAACCTGTAAAGATCCCGAGTCGGAAGTGGAGTTTTTGCTGGGTTGCATGGGCAAGGCTCGAAACGATATTGAGCATTTGGCTGAACATCTAAAAGAGCGGCTCAGCGCACAAGAGCAGGTATTGTTTGACGCCTATTTGGCCATACTTGAAGACACCATGCTTATCGACGAGGTCAGCCAGCGTATCCGTTTGGGTGAGGGTGCAGCTTGGGCATGGAGCCAAGTGGTGTTAACCCACGTCTCCAGTTTTATGAGCATGAACGACGCCTATTTACGAGAGCGCGCCAGCGATTTACGCGACTTGGGGCGCCGAGTATTGGGTCATCTTCAGCAATCTGCGGCTAAATCGCGGGTTTATCCTGAAAATACCATTCTAGTTGGACAAGAATTAAGTGCCTCTATCTTGGCAGAGGTGCCGCAAGAATGCCTTCGGGGCATCATCTCTGTTCAAGGTTCAAGCAATTCTCACGTAGCAATCCTAGCGCGTGCCATGGGCATTCCTACGGTAATGGGCGCCGTAGATTTACCCTATAAGAAGATGGATCAACGCCAGATAGTGGTGGATGGCTATCGTGGGTTAGTGATTACCGATCCAACCCAAGAGTTGGTTGAGCAGTATCGAAATATCGCTGAAGAAGAAAAACAGTTGGCCTCGGGTCTTGAGGCGATTACCGATTTGCCCTGTGAAACCCTCGATCATCACCGCGTAGCGCTCTGGGTCAATACCGGCTTAATGGTCGATGTGATGCGCTCGCTGGAGCGCGGTGCCGAAGGTGTGGGTTTGTTTCGAACCGAGGTGCCGTTTTTACTGCGCGACCGTTTTCCGTCTGAAGAAGAGCAGCGCAAGATTTATCGCGAGCAGTTGCAAGCCTTTCACCCCAATCCGGTCACCATGCGCACACTCGATATTGGTGGTGACAAGTCTTTACCTTATTTCCCCATTGAAGAGCAAAATCCGTTTCTGGGTTGGCGTGGCATTCGTGTAACTCTGGATCATCCAGAAATCTTTTTGAGTCAGGTCCGAGCTATGCTCAAGGCCGGCGAAGGTTTAGACAACCTCCGTATTATGTTGCCGATGATTTCAAGCATTGGTGAGCTGGAGTCCGCTCAGGTACTGATTTATCGGGCGTTTCACGAGTTGTTGGAAGAAAACTACAATATCACCCTGCCGCCGATTGGCGTTATGGTGGAAGTGCCCGCGGCGGTTTACCAAGCGCGAGAATTGGCGGCACGAGTGGATTTTCTATCGGTTGGTAGTAACGATCTTACCCAGTATTTATTGGCGGTTGATCGAAATAACGGCCGAGTTGCGGGTATTTATGAATCTCTGCATCCGGCGGTGCTTAGAGCCTTGTACGAGGTGGTGGTGCAGGCCCATAGCCAAGGTACGCCCGTGAGTATTTGTGGCGAACTCGCCGGTGATCCGGGCGCGGCAATGTTGTTGGTTGGAATGGGCTTTGACGTGTTATCGATGAATGCTACTAACCTCCCCAAGGTTAAGGCGGCGTTGCGTTCTGTATCTTTGGACGACATAGAAGAGTTATTCCTTCAGGTGCGAGATCTACCCGATGCACAAAGTATTAATAATTGTGTAGACGCATTTCTTAAGGAGGCCGGAATCTACAAGTTGTTGCGTACGGCAGTAACCGAAAACGTGACGGTTCCTTAGTAATTAGCTAGGTCGATTCCCTGAATTTTCCCAAGAAAACCCTTATCGGTGCGCAGTTTTATTGGGCTGCTTGCCGGAGTGTTGGGTGATGAAAAACCTGTTTTAAACAGTGTCTTATTTTTAGTGATTGAGGTATTTCTCGTGGCAACGAGTGCACAAAGCGTGGTTTTGGTGGGTATGCCCGGAGTGGGCAAAAGTACTCTGGGTGTTTTATTGGCTAAAGAGCTCGGTATGGAGTTTGTTGATACCGATTTAACCATTCAGACCCGAGAAGGCAAAACTTTACAAGAAATTATGGACGAGCGTGGTTACTTAGCGCTGCGTGATGTTGAAGAGCAAGTGTTGCTGGAGATGTCTTTTCACTCAACCAAGGTTGTTGCTACCGGTGGCAGTGCGGTGTACAGCGAACCGGGCATGAATAATCTTAAGCGCTATGCGAAAGTTGTGTATTTATCCCTGTCACTTGATGCCTTGCGCGGTCGTATTCACAATTACGAAAATCGCGGTATCGCTCGTGCGCCGGGCCAAAGTTTTGAGTCGCTGATGGAAGAAAGAACAGAGCTTTACAAAAAGTTCGCCGACATTGAAATTAACTGCGAAGGGAAAACACCGCAACAATGTCTTATGGCCATTTTGAAAGCGCTGAAATAGTTAGCGGTTTTGTCTAAAAGTAGACGATCGATCGAAATCGTTTTTGGGTTTTTTGGGTTGCTCGAAAACTTAAAAGGAAACTTTGATTAACCCGGAGTTTCCTGCGAAGAAATTGGAAGTCGCATTTTCAATTTCGGCCCTTTGATGAAATTACCGACGAGTTCATCGACGGCTTCAAAAGTCAGTCTGCCCAACTAAAAAAGGCCTTATCAAAAGGCCTTTTTGCTTATTACCAGTTCACCTCAACGGCGGTTTCGGTGGAAATCTCACCGCTTTCGTGATTACGCTCGTGCCAAACGCCGTGGCCGTTTTTATCAATCATGATGATCGTGGTTGAGCGTGTACCGTAATTGCCATGGCTATCTGGAATGTTATCAGCCGTAGGCGTAATAAATTTTGACGATAAATGATGTTCAAGCTCTGTACTTACACCGGTGCGAGGTAAGTCTTCAATATCAGCCCGTTGAGTATCGGTCATTAAGCTGAATAGTTCTTCAATATCTACATCGGTTTGATCAATAATTTCGGCAAATGTGCGTTTGCCACTGACCACTTTTGGCCAAGGTGTATCTAACAAGTGGTTCGATAACCCATAAATACCGGGCTCAAGTAATTTAGGGCCATCGGATTTATTGCTGGTGTAGCCCAAATCTTTTCCGTCAAATACCAAAAGGTTAAAGCCGGTGTAGTCTTCTGGGTTAATATTTTGCAAATAATCTAAAGCGCCAGCGTTACCATTGACGAAATCGGTAACCAGCTGACCGCGACTGATTTTGCCCAGTGATTGATTAGGATCGCGAAAATTTGTAACCGCACTGAAACGGCCGTTTTTGTTGACGGCAAGCCAAGTGCCGCCGTGTTCTTGATCCTTTCCAGCGAGCAGGTTAAATTGCGGGCCCCAAAAGTGACCAGGTTGGGTTGGGCGATTGAAAAACTCATCGCGATTACTGGCAATAATTAATGGCCAATCGCTATGTTGCTGGTGAGCTAAAAAAATCAGACACATATTTTTATTCACAGGTCACAAAGAGCGGCTAGTCTACCCGATTTAATGTGCCAGTAGGCAAATAGGCTCGAAAAAAGCTGTCATATTTCTTAAACAGTTGCAGGATTTTCGAGTATTGGAGAATTTATGCTGAAATACCCAGAGATCGATCCCGTTGCGTTTAGCGTAGGTCCGCTGACGGTGCATTGGTATGGATTAATGTATCTTGCCGGTTTTGCCGCTGCTTATGCTTTAGCGATGCATCGATCTGGAAAAGATTGGACACCCATTCGCAAAAGCCAAGTGGATGACTTGGTGGTGTGGGTGGCGCTCGGTGTTATCTTAGGAGGACGCTGCGGTTATGTGTTCTTCTATCAATTTGAGCGTTTTTTAGAAGATCCCTTGTGGTTATTCCGTGTTTGGGAGGGCGGCATGTCTTTCCACGGCGGTTTGCTGGGCGTAATTCTTGCGATGGTCTTGTATTCCAGACACATCAAAATTTCGTTTTTAGCGCTCATGGATTTTGTGGCGCCGTTGGTTCCGCCGGGATTAGGTTTTGGCCGCATCGGTAACTTTATTGGTCAAGAACTTTGGGGGCGCGAAACCACTTGGGAATACGGAATGATTTTTCCAAAAGATCCCGAAGGCTTAGTTCGCCACGCTTCACAGCTGTATCAAGCGGCCCTTGAGGGCTTGCTGTTGTTTGTGATTTTGTTTTTGTATTCGCGCAAACCTCGCCCAATAGGTACCGTAGGGTCGTTATTTTTGATTTGCTATGGTGCTTTCCGATTCATTGTTGAATTCTTTCGTGAGCCAGACAGCCATATTGGGTTTGACTTCGCCGGTTGGATGACGCGCGGGCAATTACTGAGTTTGCCGATGATTTTAGTGGGTATTATTTTGTTCGTTTGGTTTTATCTGCGCGGTAACAAACCAACACCCAATTCCGACCCAGAGCCCGCTCCGTCGAAGTCATGAGTTAGAGTCCTAGGTACAATTTATGAAGCAATACCTCGATCTTATGCGTTTGGTGCGCGACCAGGGTACGTTGAAATCCGATCGAACGGGTACAGGTACTCTGAGTATCTTTGGTCATCAGATGCGATTTAATCTCGCCGATGGTTTTCCGCTGGTTACCACCAAAAAATGTCATCTTCGTTCTATCATTCATGAACTCTTGTGGTTCTTGAAAGGCGAAACCAATACCCAGTATCTTCGTGATAACGGAGTTTCAATCTGGGACGAGTGGGCGACAGACTCCGGTGACCTTGGTCCGGTATACGGATATCAGTGGCGATCTTGGCCAACACCAAGTGGCACCAAAATTGACCAGATGAGTCAGCTTTTGTCCCAGCTTCGCACCAAACCGGACTCACGACGGCTGATTGTTTCTGCGTGGAATCCGGCAGATTTACCCGACGAAACGGTTGGTCCTCAAGAAAATGTCGCCAACGGCAAGATGGCGCTGGCGCCTTGTCACGCCTTTTTTCAATTTTACGTGGCCGATGGAAAGCTCTCATGCCAGCTTTATCAGCGCAGTGCTGATATCTTTTTAGGCGTACCGTTTAATATTGCTTCTTATGCATTATTAACACTCATGATTGCTCAAGTTGTTGATTTAATTCCCGGTGATTTCGTTTATACCTTAGGCGACGCGCACTTGTATTCCAATCACATGGAACAGGTCGAGAAACAGTTGTCACGGGAGCCAAGAGCCTTACCGACAATGCGGTTAAACCCAAACGTTCGTGATTTATTTTTGTTTACATTCGATGATTTTGAGTTGAATAATTACGACCCTTATCCACATATTTCTGCGCCTGTGGCGATATAAATAAATTATAAAAATGCTCGCACAGGGGTTTTTGAACGCCAAAGGTTTTTTTAAAAAACCCTTTGTTCAAAATAAATTGAAATCATTTTTGAAGGTATTTATCGCTAGAGCGTCTTCTTGCGCAGTTGTTTTCAGTATTTGCAACTGGACGTAAAAATACCGAAATGAAAATAGAGTATTTTAAAACGTCGACCTAAATTCGAAAAAATTGCATAGTTATTGCGTAGCGGATACCGAGTTTATTTTCGCGTTGTGAGTTTAATCGACGTAGGTCTCAAAATATTTTTTTTGATGAACAGAAAATGATGCTCGTCAAAAACAATTATCAGTATTTTTGCTGAATTAGGCTTGGTTTGAGATGCATATCGGTTGCATGTCATTTAAGCCCAAGGTACTTTATAGCGCCTGCAAAGCAGCATATTAGTAATAATGAAACAACCCTAAGTTGTCAGCTGTATGTTTTATTTGAGGGCGCGGGTTGGAAGTTTGGCTTCAGTTGAAACCTCTATTGCCAAATTAAGTTAGGTTTCTCAATCTGCTTATTGTGATTGGTTAAATAAAAAGCAACGTGTTTGGTTGCTTTTTTTAATTGTTTACTTAAGTAATTTTTTAATTTTTAGCTAGCACCCGAGTTGGGGGAAATATGAAGAAGCAGCGAGTGAAAGCTGTGGCAGCTGCCACTTTCATCACCGCAACCACTCTATTCGCTGGGGAGGTTTTTGCGGATCAGACTTTGGATGAAATCTTTAAAGTCGGTGAAACAAAAGTAAATGCGGGGATTCAATCTCAGCAACGGATCGATAAGCTCCAGTCAGAAACCGAGTCTTTATTGCAAGAGTTCAAAACTGTAAACAAGCAAATCCAAGGTTTGCGCGTGTACAACAAGCAGCTCGAAACCAGTATTGCCAGTCAGCTTGAGCGCATTAACGAGCTTGAAGAATCAATCGAAAACGTAACCGTTATCGAGCGCCAAATTCAACCTCTTGTATTGCGTATGCTTGAAGGTTTAGAACAGTTTATCTCTCTTGATATGCCTTTCTACATTGACACTCGTACCGAAGAGCTAGAAAAAGTTAAAGCCAACATGGACAGCTCCGATTTCTTGGTTTCCGAGAAATTCCGTCAGGTACTTGAGTTGTACAAAATCGAGTCTGAATACGGTCGTCGCGTAAGTACTTACGAAGACACTCTTACTCTTGACTCCGGTGAGCGTGAAGTAAACATTCTTCAAGTTGGCCGTATTGCTTTGTTGTACCAAACAAAAGACACCAAGTTGTCTGGTGCTTGGGATGCCCGTCAAGGAGCTTGGGTTCCGATTGATTCTGGCGCTTACCGCAGTGCAATTTTAAAAGGCATTCGCATCGCTAAGAAGCAAGCCTCTATCGATATTCTAGATCTACCTATCTTGGCACCGGAGGCTGCACAATGAAAATGACCTTCGTAAAGAAATTTGCCGTAGCGTTCACCGCGGGTGTATTGGCTTCTGGCGCATTTGCTCAGTCTGAAAAAGCAACTTCTCTTGAAGAATTGTTGAAAATGGTTCAAGAGGACCGAGTTGCAGAAACTAAAGAGCACCGCGATCGCGAAGCTCAGTTTCGTCGTGAAAAAAATAACCAAGCTCAATTGTTAGCTGAAGCTCAAGCTGTACAACGAGCTGAAGAAAATCGCTCTACCGCGCTTGAAAAAACGCAAAAAGAACAAGAAGAGTTGGTTAACCAAAAACGTGTTCAATTAGATCAACGTTTGGGTTCATTAAAAGAATTGTTTGGTCACTTAACCTCTGCGGCGGGTGATCTTCGTTCAAACATGGAATCTTCAATCGTTAGTGCTCAGTACCCAGGCCGTACCGAGTTCTTGGAAGGTTTGATTGAAAAAATGAACAGCGCAACCAGTCTTCCTAAAATCGAAGAGATCGAGCGCCTATGGTACGAACTGCAACGTGAAACTGTGGAAGCAGGTAAGGTTGTTAAGTTCTCTGGTACCGTAATCACTCCAGAAGGTGAGCAGTTAACCCAAGACGTAGTTCGTGTTGGTTTGTATAACCTTCTGTCAAACGGCAAGTACCTGACTTACAGCCCCGAAAGCGGCCACATGTCAGAATTAACTCGCCAACCTGACAGCAGTTACCAAGCTGCGGCTGCAAGCCTACAATCGTCTACTTCTGGCTTCACCAAAGTGGGTATTGACCCAACAGGTCCTCAAGGTGGTACTTATTTGGCTGCGTTGATCAACAGTCCAAGTCTTGAAGAGCGTTGGCATCAAGGTGGTACCGTGGGTTACATCATCACCGCAGTTGGTGTTGTCGGTATGCTTCTTGGTATCTACCGCTTAATCGTATTGAGCATCATCAGTGCGAAAGTAAGATCACAGCTTAAAAATCCTGAAAGCCCAAGTACTAGCAACCCATTAGGTCGCGTGCTTACAGTCGCTAAAGAGAATCCAAAAGCGGATACCGAAACTCTTGAGTTGAAACTCGAAGAAGCGGTTCTCAAAGAGAAGCCTTCCATCGAATCTGGCTTGAGCTTGTTGAAGATTATCTCTGCAGTTGCACCTCTACTAGGTCTTCTAGGTACTGTTACCGGTATGATCGTAACCTTCCAAGCGATTACTATCTTCGGTGCGGGCGATCCTAAAGCTATGGCCGGTGGTATTTCTGGTGCGTTGGTTACAACCGTACTGGGTCTTGTTGTTGCGATTCCAGTTGTACTTATGCACACCTTTGTAAATGGTCAGGCGAAGAAAGTTCTTCATGTAATTGAAGAGCAAAGTGCCGGTATCGTTGCAGAAAGCTCTGAAAAAGCATAAGGAGATCTGCCATGTCATTTGCGGATGCATTAGATGCAATTAGCGCTTTTATCGCTTCCGGCGGGAAAATTCTGCCTTATATTGCAGTGCTTACACTTGTGATGTGGACTTTGATTTTTGAGCGCATTTGGTACTTCAAATTTGCTTTACGCTCCGACGCGAAACAAGCTCTTAATACTTGGGAAGCAAGAAGTGAGCGTAAATCATGGAACGCGCACCGAGTTCGCGATGCTTTAATTTCTCGACTTGGTCTTAAGATTAAATCCAATTTGGATATGATCGGAGCGTTAGTAGCCTTAGCACCCTTGTTGGGGTTACTCGGTACCGTAACAGGTATGATTGAAGTGTTTAATGTTCTTGCAGTCACCGGTGGTGGTGATGCCAAATCTATGGCCGGGGGAGTTTCGGCTGCGACAATTCCAACCATGGCGGGAATGGTTGCAGCACTCTCTGGCGTATTTGGCTCTACCTATGTCAACCGAATTGCAGAGCGAGAAAATCATCTGTTCGCAGATCATCTAACAATGGACCATTAAGGTCCGTTGTTAACCATTACAAATTCGTTTGTAGGACGTTTCCATGGCTAGACGAACCCAGAGTCCGGAAGAAGAAGCTGGCGCAATTGACCTCACTCCCATGTTGGATGTGGTGTTTATTATGCTTATCTTCTTTATCGTGACCGCTTCGTTCATCAAGATTCCTGGTATCGAGGTCAATAGACCTGAAGCTACCAATTATATTGAGAAGAAAAACGCAGCGATTTTAATCGCGTTGAATGACAAAAACGAAATCTGGATTGACAAGAAAAAAGTTGATCCGCGCAGTGTTAAGAAAGAAATTGAGCGCATTCACGTTGATAACCCCAAGGGTAGTGTTGTGATTCAAGCCGATGCTGCGTCAGATATCGAAACTGTTAACAAGGTTTACGAAGCCGCAACCGAAGTAGGCATTACTAATATTGCTATTTCCACGGAGAGGGGCTAGTTATGCAGTTTGTTAGAGTCCTTGTCGGTGCAGTGTTGGCGGCAGGTATTACTTTTGGCCTGTTTGGTTTGATGACCTATTTGATTCATTCCAATACCAAACCACCAGAAGAACAAGAAGATACAAAAATTGTTGATATCACGCTGCCTCAAACCACGGTTGAGCAGCGTTATCAAACGCCCAAGGTTGATAAACCTATTGAGCCAGAGGTTCCGCCTCCGGATTTACCGCAAACCACAACGGTTACTCCAGATCTTGACCTCAATATCTCAGTTGCTGCACCTACTACCGGTATCGACCTTAAAGTAGCTGGCGGAAGCCAATTTACCAGTGGTGAATACTTACCGTTAGTTAAGGTTCAACCTGTGTATCCGCGTCGTGCTCTGGAGCGTGGCATTGAAGGTTACGTAATTGTTGAGTTCACCGTTACTAAAACCGGACAGGTCCGTGATCCCGTTGTTGTTGAAGCTGATCCACCAAAAATTTTCGACTCTGCGGCGATCAATGCAGCGCTTAAATTTAAGTACAAGCCGCGCGTAGTTGAAGGTGAGCCAATTGAAGTTCCGGGCGTACAAAACAAAATCACCTTTGCGCTTGCTAAGTAATACGGTAGGAGTTAGAAATGAAGCTTATTGCTAAAAAATTCCTCAAAAATTTGGCTATTGCAACGCCTTTGGCCTTTGTTCCAACTGCGTCGGTGATGGTGTTAGATGCCATTGGTGTAAGTGCAGAGTCTTTTAAGGTTTATGCTCAAGAAGAGCGAAAAACTCGTAAGACTCCGGCATTAAGCCAAGCAGTTTATAAAAAACTTGCGGTTCCTAATGGCCTTGCTAACCCAGAGGAAGAAGGTGTAGAACCTGATTTCAAAAAAGCGTTGGAAGAGCTTAAAAAGTTAGAGGCCAAAGACGCTAAAAGCTGGAATGAGTACGAAGTAGCTAACCTGTACAACACGTTTGGTTATGTGTATTACAGTCTTGAGAATTTTCCTCAGGCGATTAAATACTACAAGCTGGTTGTGGCTCAATCGCCGAATATTCCGGAAGGTCTTGAGATAGGTACGATCTTCACAATTGCTCAGTTGCAATTTGTCAGTGAAGACTACGCGGGCGCCTTGGAATCTTTGAAAAAATGGTTCACTTTACAAGATCCAATGTTTATCACGGCGGATAACTACTCGCTATTAGCGCAGGCGTATTACCAAAATAAGCAGTTTGATCAGGCGCTGAGCAATATATACAAAGCGATCGATATCTATAAGAAAAAAGGCGAACTTCCTAAAGAAAATTGGTATTCCATTGCTCTTGCCATCGAGTTTGAGCGTGAAAACTATAAGGAAGTTGTTGGAATTTTAGAGATTCTTGTTCGTAACTATCCTAAACCTGCTTACTTCAAGCAACTTGCTGGGGTTTATGGTTTAGTGAATAAAGAAAAGAATCAAATGTACCTGAGTGACGCTAACTACGTTGCTGGTTTCAGTGATAAGCAACAAGAAGTGCTTAACTTGGTGTACATGATGATGGGTGAAGGTTATTCCTATCGTGCTGCCAAGGTTCTTGAGAAAGGTATCGATTCTAAGCTAATTGACGGTACTGAGAAGAACTACGAGTTACTCTCTAATGCTTGGTTGGTTTCTCAAGAAACCGACAAGGCTATTGATGCCTTAACAAAGGCTGCTGAGAAGTCTGGTAGTGGTGATCTCTATGCTCGTCTCGCTGGTTTATATGCGGATGACGACCAAAGTAAAAAAGCGCTTGAATTTGCAGACATTGCTTTCAAAAAAGGCGGTATTAAGCGAGAAGACTCTCTGTATATTTCTGTCGGTATTGCTAATGCGAACTTAGCTCGCTGGGCTGAAGCTGTAAAAGCTTTTGAAGAGGCGAGTAAAGATTCACGCAGTAAAGCATTTGCAAGTAACTGGAAAAAATACGCTGAGAGTGAACTTGATCGCGAGCTGAAACTAGCCGCGGACGAGAAAAAAGCGAATCAGGCAAAGGCAGCTAAAACGCCTAAGTCGTAAAAAAACCGGCGAAAGCCGGTTTTTTTATGTCCGTCAGATCTGTCTTTAAAACTGTCTCTGACGGTTGTTTCCGAGATTAATCTAGCTTAGATAAATCTCGAACTGCGCCTTTATCCGCACTGGTAGCAAAGTGCGCGTAAGCTTTTAAGGCGCCTGAAACCCTTCTTGGCCGAGCTTCTTTAGGCTTCCAACCTTTAGCATCTTGTTCTGCACGACGCTTCGCTAATTCTTCATCGGAAACTAACAAGTTGATGCTGCGGTTAGGAATATCGATGTGAATCTTATCGCCGTCTTCGATCAAACCGATAGCGCCACCCGATGCAGCTTCTGGAGAAACGTGACCAATACACAAACCAGAAGACCCACCAGAAAAACGACCATCAGTAACCAATGCGCAGGTTTTTCCCAGACCCACAGATTTTAGGTAGCTGGTTGGATACAACATTTCTTGCATACCCGGACCACCTTTCGGGCCTTCGTAACGCACAATCACGATATCACCGGCTTTTACCTTGCCGCCAAGAATATTTTCCACTGCTTCATCTTGGGACTCGGTTACGTGAGCGGTGCCCTCGAAAACTAGGATTGAGTCATCAACACCGGCCGTTTTCACTACACAACCATCAAGGGCGATATTGCCAAACAACACCGCCAAACCGCCTTGGGTTGAAAAGGCATGTTCGTAGGAGCGAATACAACCACCGGCGCGATCCAAATCGAGAGTCGGCCAGCGAGTACTTTGGCTGAATGCGGTTTGGGTGGGAATACCGGCGGGGCCAGCTTTAAAAAAGGTTTGTACTTCTTCCGATTGATTTACGGCGATATCCCAGCCAGCGATAGCATCGGCCATGGTTGGGCTGTGAACCGTGGGAACTGTGGTATCCAGTTTATTGGCTCGGGCTAACTCGCCCAAAATCGCCATAATACCCCCGGCACGATGTACATCTTCGATGTGATACTGCTGAGAGTTCGGTGCAACCTTACACAACTGCGGCACCTTACGAGACAGGTCGTCGATATCAGCCATGGTGAAATCAACTTCGGCTTCTTGAGCGGCGGCAAGCAAGTGCAAAATGGTATTGGTTGAACCGCCCATGGCGATATCCAAGGTCATGGCGTTGTTAAACGCAGCCTTTGTGCAAATATTGCGAGGCAAAATGTTTGGTTCTTCTTGCTCATAATGACGTTTGGCAAGTTCAACAATTAGGTGACCGGCTCTTTTAAACAACATCTCACGATCTGCGTGGGTCGCTAAAGTTGTACCGTTACCCGGAAGGCTTAAGCCCAAGGCTTCGGTGAGGCAGTTCATTGAGTTGGCGGTAAACATACCCGAGCAAGAACCGCAGGTAGGGCAAGCGCTGCGCTCGTATTCGGCAACGATTTCGTCGCTCACTTCTGGGTTGGCCGCAACGATCATCGCGTCAATCAAGTCGAGCTTAGTTTCAGACAGTTTAGTTTTACCGGCTTCCATTGGCCCGCCTGAGACAAATACCACCGGAATGTTCAAGCGCATGGCTGCCATGAGCATTCCCGGAGTGATCTTGTCGCAGTTAGAAATACATACCAAGGCATCGGCGCAATGGGCATTAACCATGTACTCAACAGAGTCGGCAATAATATCGCGGCTTGGTAGGCTGTAGAGCATACCGTCGTGGCCCATGGCGATACCATCGTCAACGGCGATGGTGTTGAATTCTTTGGCAACGCCACCGGCCGCTTCAACTTCGCGAGCAACCAGCTGGCCCATATCTTTTAGATGAACGTGTCCAGGTACAAACTGAGTAAATGAGTTGGCAATGGCAATGATCGGTTTTTGAAAGTCGTCGTCTTTCATTCCGGTAGCGCGCCACAATGCGCGGGCACCGGCCATATTGCGTCCGGCGGTGGAAGTTTTCGATCGGTAGGCAGGCATATTGAACTCCTGGTTCACCAAGAAATGGATGTGGGCCTAAAAAATGGGCGACAAGAATACCAGAAAGACAAGAATAGGCCACCGTTGACGGTGTATCCTTGGGTTAAAGGAAAAAGCTTTAAGAAGAAAAATCCTAAAAATTCAAGCGACCGAAACTGCTCTAACAATTAATGGCAATAACACCAAGTTAGTCAGTTAAAAGTAATTTGAGCGCAGCACTTTCGATAACAGCCGCATACTCACCATGGATGTTTGCCAACGACATGGCGTGAACTTCATCGGCGCTGTGGGCGTTCCCGAAGTAGTCAGGCTTCTCGAACGTAAAGCAAGCATCGGCGACCACGAATGCCTCAAAGCCGAGATTACCAGCGCTGCGCGCCGTTGCTTCTACAGAATTATTGGTGGCAACCCCGGTTATTACCAGTTTATGGAGGGAGCGCTTGGTTAATTCATCAGCAAGCGTGTTTTTGGTAAATGCGCAGGGTACGGATTTCTCGATTAAAAGCTCATTGCCAACAGGTCTGAATTCTTCCTTTAGGGTAAAGCCGTCTTGCTCTGGCCAAAATACCGAATCTGGCTCTTCGGAACGATGAATAATGTGAATAATTGGCCAGTTTCGATTTCGCCAAAATGCTATCAAATCCAACATGATCTGTTCGGCGTTGGGATTATTACGACGGCCCAATTTAGGGTGATCAATGCCTTTTTGTTGGTCGATAACAATTAATGCGTACATAGGGTTTCTGTTTCCAGTTTTTAGTCGCTTTTAAAAGCGGTGGCCGAGTGCTTGGGTGTTAACAGAGAAAACAAAAAACGCCTTTGATTCTAGGGCAAAGGCGTTGGGTCGAGACATTTGCGCTATTTCTTTTCGAACGGATCGTTAATATTGCAGCGTTTTGATGAATATTTTTGATTTACGTTGATAGTTGTAAGCCAGCTGCTTTTGCGACGGTAATTCGGAAATATCCGCAGGCTTAAAGCCTTGCTCCATAAACCAATGCGCCGTTTGCGTGGTGAGCACAAACAGCTTTCGATAGCCCAATTTACGTGCTTGATGCTCTAGGTCAACCAAGAGTCTGCGAGCGAATCCGCGACTTTGATAATCGGGGTGCGTTGCCACGCAGGCGAGTTCAGCAAAGTCGCTGTCGCTAAATCCGTACAGACCAGCACAGCCCACAATGCTGCCGTCGAGTTCGAGCACAAAGAATTGATCGATTTCGCGCTCCAACAGTTCTCGCGAGCGCCTCACCAATATACCTTGTGCTTCAAGGGGTTCGATCAAACTCAAGATGCCGCCAACGTCGTCGATGGTTGCCGGACGCACAAACTCGTAGCGATCGCTGTGCACTAAGGTGCCGCGACCATCAAGCGTAAACAACTCTTCGAGCAATGCACCGCTTTCGCAGTAACTAACGATCTGCGCGCGTGCCACACCTTTGCGACACACTCTAAATGCGCAGCGCAGTGCCGATACCGCGTCTTCTTCGGTGATCGCGCCGGAGTTAATCAAATCTTGGCAATCCGATACGGCCAACTGGCGAATAAGATCACCGTTTAAATCGAGTAGGCCATCTTCATTAATGAAGGTAATCAGTTTATCGGCGGCAAGAGCAATGGCGATTTCAGAGGCCACCTCTGTAGCCGGAATATTAAAAATCTCGCCGGTCAGCGAAAATCCTAATGGCGATACAACCACCATGGCATCGCTATCTAGAGCCAAGGTCAGATTTTTAGAGGCGATTTTGCGGACTTTTCCAGACAGCTGAAAATCAACACCATTGATAACGCCGCGCGGCATTCCCACCACAAAGTTACCCGACAACACTGAAATATCGGCGCCGTGCATGGGTGAGTTGGGCAAACCCATGGATAAGGCCGACTCAACGTAAAATCGAGTTTCGCCAATGGCTTGCAAGACTGCGGGCAGCGTTTGTAGGTCGGTGACGCGCGCGCCGAATTCGTCTTGCCAGGTGTTATTGCCGGGGCCAAGGCGTTCATCAATTTGTGGCCGCGCACCGTGAACAATGACTAATCGAACACCCAAACTGTTCAGTAATGCTAAGTCTTGGATGATGGTGGAAAAATTATCGTGAGAGATCGCCTCGCCCGGCAAATAAACCACAAAGGTTTTCCCGCGATAATCATTAATATAGGGCGACGATGCGCGAAACCAGTCGATGTAATTATTGGAGTTCAATGTTCGGCTCAAATATACAGTGTGAAATTTAATGTCTTTTTATTATACCCATAATAAAAAGCAGCACAGATTCAATTTGCGGTTACGACTTCTCTAAAAAACGCGTTAAGAATTTCTGGGTCGTAATTTCGGTTCGAAGAAACAACATCAACCGACTCCTGCCGAGTTAATTCCCGCTCAATAAAATGACGAATTTCTGGAATTTTAGGGCCAAGTTGTTTTTCTTGGGCCTGTTTCTTGAGCGCCAGCAAATCGTTTATGGCTGCTAATAAGCTTGAATCGTGTGCGATTAATGTTTTAATCCTATCGAATTCTATGGGTGCTGGGGTTTTATGTTGTTCGATCCAACGAGCAGAAAGTAGCGGACGTAATACATAAAAGTATTTTTTTAACGGCACTAAATCTTCTTGCAGATAACCACGGAAATTGGTTTTAGCCATGCTTCTGTAGTGATAAATCCCTTGCTCAACGGAATACATATCAGCAATCCAGTCGCGTAGCGTGCTAGCAAACCGACCGTCATCCACATAGATAATTGGCGAGTACAGCCATTCAACCAGCGAAGGATTAGATTTTCTGAACAGTTGCAGCGCTTTGCGAATATCCCAACCGTTAATGTCTATTTCATCCACAATCGGGTATTCGATCACGTCGCGTTTATTTTCTACATCAATTGATAAATACCAATCTTGATGGCGCGCATACACAAAGCGCACATCGTAATCGCTGTTGGGAGAGGCAAAACCCCAAGCGCGGCTTCCAGATTCTATGGCATAAAGCACACGAACATTGTGCTCGGCTTCAGCGGCGTGAATGCGACGCATAATTTCTTGGCGGATTTCAGGATCGATCATTAAACAGTTTTCTAAAATGTTGGAAATAAAAACTTGGGTTCGCTAATAGAACACCTATTAAAGACAAAATCGCTTGATCAGCGAGCGCAAAATATTAACGGCCGGATCAATTTGCGCGATTTCTATAAATTCATTGGGCTGATGCGCTTGATCAATAGAGCCCGGGCCCATCACCAAGGTTTGCATGCCCAAGGCTTGCAGGTAAGGTGCTTCGGTTGCGAAGGCAACGGTTTCGCTGGCTCTGCCCGAAAGCTCTTCAACCACCTTAACCAACTCACTATTTCGCGCCTGCTCAAAGGCAGGTACACCGGGGAATAGACTTTCAAACGTTAAGGGCGTGGAATACTTTTCGGCAATGGGTGTCAGCAACACGCTCATTTGCGAGCGCAGTTCTTCTAAATCCATACCGGGTAGTGGGCGTAAATCGAAATGCATTTCGCAGTGCCCGCAAATGCGATTGGGATTATCGCCGCCGTGAATGTAGCCAAGGTTTAGGGTTGGTACTTGAATATCAAAGCTCGCATTGGTGTAGCGCGTTTGCAATTCTCGGCGGTAATTCATTAACACATTGATGGCGTCATTCATGGCTTCCATTGCGTTGTGGCCAAGGTTGGGATTGGACGAATGTCCCGCCAAGCCCTGAATGCGTATGGCTTCCATCATAATGCCCTTGTGGGCGCGAATGGGCGTAAGGTTAGTGGGTTCGCCAATGACTGCGTAACGGGCTTTAGGTTGCGCCATTTCTACAAGTGCGCGAGCGCCGCACATAGATGACTCTTCGTCGGCGGTGGCTAACACCATCAGTGGTTCTTTAAAGTCTTTGGCTTTAAACGTTTGCGCCGCTCGGGCGATAACCGGGAAAAAGCCTTTCATGTCGGTGGCACCCAAACCGTAGTAGCGATTGTCCCGCTCGGTGAGTACAAACGGATCTTGATGCCAGCGTTCAGCATTGTATGGAACCGTGTCGGTGTGTCCCGCCAATACCAAACCGCCATCGCCTTGCCCTAGGGTTGCTAGAAGATTGGCCTTGTTAGGATGGCCGGGAATATCCAAGTACTGAATCTTAAAACCTAAATCAGCAAACCAAGTCGCCAATAAATCCAGAACTTTACGGTTACTCATGTCGAGATCTGGGTGAGCGCTGCTAACCGATGGCGCGGCAACCAGTTGTGAGAGTTGTTCTTTGTAGGAGGGAAGCATCATAGAAAACCGTATTTTATCGCTATTTATGATCGGGTTGGCGGCTGATTCAGTATAGGAAACTCGGATTAACCCAGAGTTTCTTGCGACACAAGGATGTGTCGCCAATTTCAAGAACGGCAAGTTATTGAAATTGTGAAGAAATTGGAAATCGCATGGTCAATTTCTGTCCTCTGATTAACCCAGCGTTTCCGGCGACGTTTCCTGTAAACCTGATAAGTGCCGTTTAATGAACGCATCACATGTTGGTTAATCGTCGATACTTACCAGTTTTAAGGTCAGCGGGCAAAAATCTACCACAAATAAGACATTTAAATACCTAAAACCTTCAGTTCTAAATGACCAGCTTGTTGATAGAAAAAATGGTTCTCACGGTGAATTTTGTTGCAATGTGTCCAATCACTGTTGGCTCATAACATTCGAATAAACATGTGCATATATAAGAGCGTTAAACAAGAAGAATGTTTGATTCTTTAGACCCTATTCGAAAAATATATTTAACTAAATTTATCGTCAGGAAGCTCTGAATTAATCAGAGATGAGTTAATCGGCGGTTCCTTTAATAAAAAAATAATGAGAATTCCCAAGCTTTAAATAGCGCATTCATGAGCTTTGCTGTGAGTAACAGTTTATAGGAAGCTCTGATTAACTCATCCTTGATTTAATCAGAGGGAAGAAATTGAAAATGTGATTTCCAATTTCTTCACAATTTCAATCACTTACCGTTCTTGAAATTGGCGACACATCCTTGTGTCGCGAGAAACTCTAGGTTAATCAGAGTTTCCTATATAAATATTTTTGTGTGTTGGCGCTAACACTGTTGTTTTTACAGAAAGTATTTAACTTCTTTTGACAAAAAATCGCTTAATTTTTGTATTTAAAGAATAGTTTTTACACGTAAAAATAATGAGCATCTTCGGGTGTTTAAAAATCGTGCTTTGCTTCTGGAGGCCGTCAATGCTGAGTTCTTTGTAGTTATCCACACGGTTACTCAATATTTCTGTGAGTCTTAATGGTTCAAGACAGAAGAAAATTTACAATGTTGAGCGCTCGACTATTATTTCGCTAGATTAAATAGAAATTGATCAGCTGAGCGGTGGCTATTTCTGTTATGCACACGCCGAAATACTTCCCGAAAATAAATCGACGACGGTATCAATAACCTGTCAATTACGCCGTTATTTTTTAGTGAGTATTGTTCGGTTCGCAAAAAAAACTCTTTAACTACAAAGCGTTGCCTGATTCGCCGTTTTGATCATTGAAATCTTGTTGAATAAGTATATGTTCTTAACCCAGAAATTCTTTGGCAAAAGGCGGTTCAATGTTAAATCGAGTATTAGACCTTCGGAATTGTTTAGACGATCTTGTCGCCGAAGGTAGGTTGCATCGAGGTGATGCAAATTTACTGTCGGGTACACCCAGAACGCGAGAACAAGCGCTCATGCACCCGTTGGCGTTTATTGCCAGTCAAGAATTAGAAGATCCATCCCGTCCGGGTAAAAAATTAACCGACGACGATCTTGCCGAATGGCTTGCCGAAAAAGCAAAACTACCGCTTTATCACATCGACCCGCTGAAAATAGACGTCGCTAAGGTTACGTCGGTTATTTCTTATGCCTTTGCCAAACGCCACAGTATTTTGTGCGTGAACGTTTCTACCGATGAAGTGGTGATTGCCTGTGCTCAACCCTTTACTGGCGATTGGATTCCGCAGGTAGAGCAGGTCTCGCGACGCGTTGTGCGCAAGGTGGTTGCCAGTCCCGCCGACATCAACCGCTACATGGTGGAGTTTTACAGTCTTAGCAGTTCCATATCCGGTGCTCGTGGCATTGGTGCACAGTCTAACGTGACTAACTTTGAGCAACTGTTAGAGCTTGGCACCCTAAAAGATCCAGAGGCCAACGATCAACACATTGTGAATATTGTTGATTGGCTGTTGCAGTACGCCTTTGATCAGCGCGCCAGTGACATCCACGTCGAGCCGCGCCGCGACATTGGTAAAATTCGTTTTCGTATCGACGGTATTTTGCATCAGGTTTATGAAATGCCCGCCTCCATTACCAATGCCGTTACTAGCCGTCTGAAAGTATTGTCGCGAATGAACGTGGCCGAGCGCCGCAAGCCGCAAGATGGCCGCATCAAAACTAAGCGCGGTGATGGTAGCGAGGTGGAGTTGCGGTTATCCACATTGCCAACGGCCTTTGGTGAAAAGCTGGTGATGCGTATTTTCGATCCCGAAGTTTTACTGCGCAGTTTTTCTGATTTGGGTTTGGTCGGTGAAGATTACGCCGTGTGGAAGAAAATGATGGCCAGCCCTAATGGCATCATCTTGGTTACCGGGCCAACAGGGTCGGGTAAAACCACCACGCTCTATTCGACGCTCAAACAGCTGGCGACCTCGGAGGTAAACGTCAGCACCGTTGAAGATCCTATCGAGATGGTGGAGGACAGCTTCAACCAAACTCAGGTGAATCCGCAAATCGATTTTGACTTTGCCTCGGGAATTCGCACCCTAATGCGACAAGACCCAGACATCATCATGGTGGGTGAGATTCGTGATTTAGAAACCGCGCAGATGGCTGTACAAGCAGCGCTTACCGGTCATTTGGTGTTATCCACATTGCACACCAATGACGCGCCTTCGGCCATCAACCGATTGCTGGATTTAGGCGTGCCGAGTTTTTTGATCAAAAACACCGTTGTGGGTGTTATGGCGCAGCGTCTGGTGCGAACCTTGTGCCCGCATTGCAAAGAATCCGGTCAGATATCGGCAAGCGATTGGGAGTCATTGGTAAAACCTTGGAAAGCACCCGTGCCGAAAACGGTGTATTTACCGCAGGGTTGCTTGGAGTGCCGCAATACCGGATACCTTGGCCGACAAGGCATTTATGAGATTCTGCCGATGAATCCGAATGTGCAGAAATTCGTGCGCGACGACGCCGATATCAGTCAGCTTAGAATGGCGGCGATCAAAGAAGGTATGCGTACCTTACGTTTATCGGGCGCCCAAAAAATTGCCGCGGGTACCACAACGCTTGAAGAAGTACTGCGTGTTGCCCCCGCGTTAGAATCTTGATTCATTGACATCTTAGTGAAGGATGTGGAAATAGCATGAGCAAAGAATATAAGGGTAGTTGTTTGTGTGGTGCGGTGCGTTTTTCGGTGACGGGTTTTAGCGAAAAGGTCGCTCATTGTCATTGCGCCATGTGCCGAAAATTTCACGGTGCGGCCTTTGGCACCTTGATGCCCGTGAAGGGTTTGCGCTGGTTGGCTGGCGAAGATCAGCTAAAACACTTCACTGCTGTAAACGGCACCACGCGTGTATTTTGTGAGAACTGTGGTTCGAGTCTAGGCTTTTTATC
The DNA here is from genome assembly GCA_937864365.1 of uncultured Alteromonadales bacterium. Taxonomy (GTDB): domain Bacteria; phylum Pseudomonadota; class Gammaproteobacteria; order Pseudomonadales; family Cellvibrionaceae; genus Sessilibacter. The sequence continues at coordinate 28,495 of CALMJT010000097.1, forward strand.
AAAGGGCGAAGCGCTGGAGAACCTAGAGGTTGCCATTGCTTGTTTTGACGATGATATTCCTGTTGAAATCGACGCCCATATTTACACCGATTACAAAGCCAATTGGTGCGAGATTACCGATGGCAAACAACAGTTCCCCGAAGAACGAGGCAGTTAGGGCTGCCTCTGAATTTACCGATAAGAATAATCTATGATTACCGAGCAACTTTCTAAACACTTCTCTCAATTACCGTCTTCACTCCGCTCCAGCAGCGAAAAACTTCTCGCAAATTTTCAAGAACGATGGCCCGAGCACTGGGATTCAGCTCTGGCGCTGTTTGACGATAAAAATACGCCACACTTCGTTCGACTTATTGCTTGCAGCTTATATGCGCAAAAAATCGTACTTTCAGACCCAGATCTATTGGGGGTGCTGTTAACAAGTTCCGGTCGGGAATACGCGGATAATCATCGCGAGCAGCTCAACAAAGCACTTTTGAGTGCTATCAACGTGTTCAGTGAGAAGCATCCGGGATTGGGTTTAGAAACCCGTGGCAATGCTAAATGGCAGGCATTGAGTTTTAAGTTAACGCCCAACAAAGCACAGCTCGACGAACTGGCAGCGCTTTGGGATAGCCGCCTTCGCCGCTACCGCCAACGCATTATGGTGGCGACCATTTGGCGAGAATTTAACAGTCTGAGTACGCATCAAGAGATCACCTTTAATCTATCGGAACTCGCCAGTGCCTGTGTGCAGGTATCCATGGATTTACACTATCAGCTGCTGGCCCTGCAACACGGTTTTCCGGTAGGGCAGTTCACCCAAAAAATTCAACCCATGCTGGTGTTAGGTATGGGTAAGTTGGGCGCATGGGAGCTGAACTTATCGTCCGATATCGACCTGATCTACGCATTTCCCGAAGCCGGTGAAACCGCGTTTATCGAGAGCAAAACCGCCGCCGTTATTCCCAGATTAAAAACCCTTTCAAACCAAGAGTTTTTTATTCGACTCGGCCAGAAAATCATCAAAAGTTTGGATGCACAAACCGCCGATGGTTTTGTATTTCGTGTTGATATGCGATTGCGTCCCTACGGACAAAGCGGAGCTTTGGTGGCTAACTTTAACGCCCTTGAAGATTACTACCAGAACCAAGGTCGAGAGTGGGAACGCTACGCGATGATTAAATCGCGCGTCATTGCCAGCAGTGAACACACTTTAATTGACCCTCAATACAGCGAAGCTCGCCAGCGCAGTTTGATGAATCTTCTGCGGCCCTTTAGTTATCGCCGTTACGTCGATTTCTCGGTAATCAATGCGCTGCGTGATCTTAAAGCCATGATCAATCGCGAAGTTAAACTGCGCGGCAAAACTCAGGATGTGAAGCTCGGTTTTGGCGGGATTCGCGAAGTGGAGTTTATCGCCCAAGCCTTTCAATTGATTCGCGGTGGTCGCGAGCCACAATTGCAAGAGCGGCGTTTACTTAAAGTGTTGCCGATCTTATCGCGCTTGCATCATCTCTCTGAACAGACTACTCAAGCTCTGGCCGAAAACTACCAGTTTTTGCGCCGCGCCGAGCACGGTATTCAAGGTTGGAATGACCAACAAACCCAAGCGCTGCCGGTGGATGTGCCTGCACAGCAAGCCTTGGCGGTGATGATGGGTTACGGCACTTGGGATGAGTTTTACGATTCCTTGCAGCAGGTTCGCGAACAGGTCAACGAAGAGTTTCAGCGAGTTATTGATGCCTCCGGCGAGACCAGCCATCAAGACAACCTAACGGAATCGCGTTTTTGGCACGGACTGGTGTGCGGTGAGAGCAATGATGAGGTTCTGCTTGAAGAGCTTTCTGAAATGGGTTTTCCAGAGGCCGAATCGACTTTGGAGCATCTGCGAGGCTTTTTGAGCTGCCAAGAACTCAAACGCATGAGCACCACCGCACGAGATCGCCTCGATAAGGTTATGGGGCAGGTCCTGCATGAAGTTGCTAAGTTGGATATTGCCGAACTCGACTGGGCGCTGTCGCCAACACAGGTTTCGCCGGTTGAGGTGTTAAAACGGGTTCTGCCACTGCTAGAAGCCGTCGCGAGACGCAGCGCTTATCTGATTCTCATGCAAGAGAATCCGACGGTGATAAAGCATCTGGTGCGACTGTTTTCGGCCAGCGTCTGGATTGCCGAGCAAATTACGCGGCATCCGGCCTTGTTAGAAGCTTTAATCGACGCTGCGAACTTGCATCGTGTACCAGAAAAGGTCGCGCTCACCCAAGAATTAAACCAAGCGCTGTTGGGTATCGCCCACAACGATCTAGAAACACAAATGGAAACGCTGCGCTATTTTCGCCGCGCTCATGCGTTACAGGTCGCTGCCTGTGAGGTCAGTGGTTCATTGCCGTTGATGAAAGTCAGTGATTATCTAACTTGGGTTGCCGAGGCAATTTTGGTACAGGTTTTAGAGTTGGCTTGGCAAGCGTTGGTGGAAAAACACGGTGTGCCCACCGATCAAAATGGCCCAAGAGCGGATAAAGGCTTTGTGATCATTGCCTACGGAAAATTAGGGGGCATTGAGCTGGCCCACGGTTCTGATCTGGATTTGGTGTTTATTCACGATTGTGACCCGCAATTATCCACCGACGGTGACGCGCCTATCGATAACCAAACTTTCTACACGCGTTTGGGTAAAAAAATCATTCATATATTGAATACCCGAACGCCTTCGGGGCGTTTGTACGAAGTCGATATGCGTTTGCGGCCTTCCGGTAACTCCGGGCTTTTGGTGAGCAGTCTGTCGGCCTTTGAGCGTTACCAAAAAGAACAGGCCTGGACTTGGGAGCATCAAGCCTTGCTGCGCGCAAGACCGGTTGCCGGTACCGAATCCTTAGCACAAGGCTTTATGGCGTTGCGACGCGAGGTGCTTTGCATGGCGCGAGATAGAGCCAAATTGCGCCAGGAAGTGGTAGAAATGCGCGACAAAATGCTCTCCCACCTTGGCTCGAAACCTAACCAACCACAATTCGACATTAAGCATGATCGCGGTGGTATCGTTGACATAGAATTTATGGTTCAATACGCCGCCCTAGCCTGGGCGCACCAATTCCCTGCGCTGGTGACTTTTTCCGATAACATCCGGATTCTCGACGAGATAGAACAAGCTGGTTTGATGCCTTCACGTGATGTGCAACTCATGGTGGACGCTTACAAAGCCTATCGCTCCATCGGACATCGTCTAGCTTTACAGCAACAGCCTAATGTATTACCTGCAGATTCGTTGTTGGACTATCGTCAAGCTATCTCAGCCCTCTGGCAAAAGAGTGTCGCTGAAAATCCTGAAACCTAATCGCCCTGTAAAGCGATTAGAGCGCCCGAAGTTTGAGGCTCGGGCCGTGAAACTGAATTAAGTTGTTGAATAATCGTTGGAGTTTTCTATGTCGTTTGCAGATCGCGAAGGCGTAATCTGGCTTGATGGTGAGTTAGTTCAATGGCGCGAAGCCAAGACTCACGTGCTCACCCACACCCTACACTACGGAATGGGTGTCTTTGAGGGTGTGCGTGCCTACAACGCCGACAACCTTGGTGCGTCCATCTTCCGTCTTGAAGAACACACTCGCCGTTTATTTAATTCGGCACACATCATGAACATGGACATTCCGTTTAGCCGTGAAGAAATTAATGAGGCGCAACGAATTGCTGTTCGTGAAAACAAATTAGACGCAGCCTATTTGCGTCCTATGGCATTTTACGGCTCAGAAGGCATGGGTCTTCGCGCTGATAATCTAAAAGTACACGTTGTCGTTGCCGCATGGCACTGGCCGTCGTACATGTCACCAGAAGCCAAAGAAGTGGGTATTAAAGTTCGTACCTCCAGCTACACGCGCCATCACGTCAATATTTCTATGTGTAAGGCAAAGGCAAACGGTCACTACATCAACAGTATGTTAGCCCTGCAAGAAGCCTTGCAATGCGGCTGTGACGAAGCCTTGTTGTTAGACGTAGACGGCTACGTGGCAGAAGGTAGCGGTGAAAACTTCTTCTTGGTTCGTGACGGTGTCATTCACACGCCTGAGCTGACTTCTTGTCTAGACGGTATTACTCGCTCGACCGTGATGCGTTTAGCCGAAGATGCAGGCTACACCATCAAAGAACGCCGTATTACACGCGACGAAGTATACATCGCTGACGAAGCATTCTTTACCGGCACGGCAGCAGAAGTATTACCGATTCGCGAACTTGATGGCCGTAAAATCGGTTCTGGTAAGCGCGGCCCTGTGACTGAAGCATTGCAAACAAAATATTTTGATTGTATTCATGGCCGTGATGAAAAATACCTAAACTGGTTGACTCCAGTAGCGAAATAATTTTTAGTAGCGACTAAAATTCGAATATAGAAAAAGGCCTCATTTAGAGGCTTTTTTCTTATTTATTAAAGCTCTGATGACGTTAGAGGAAACTCTGGTTAACCTAGAGTTTCTCGCGACACAAGGATGTGTCGCCAATTT
>CALMJT010000098.1 GCA_937864365.1 uncultured Alteromonadales bacterium
CGTCCCAACCAGCGCGGCGCAATACCGCCGCTTCAACAAAGTCGTGGCTTAAAATGTCGCCACCAAAGGGAGCTTTTCCTGGCAATCTCGGTAATCCGCAACAATCGATGAATGCATTGACACGAATGATTGCGTTGTGTCCCCAATAGTTGGCGTTATCGGTCTGCCAAAAAGCCAAACCGCTGGCCAACATAGGGCTGCAAAGCTCTGCGGCGAACTGCAAAAAACGACCAAAAAAAGTGGTTTGGCGTACAGGCATAGGAACGGTTTGAATTAAGCCAACGCCGGTATTTTTCTCTAATTCTGCGGCCATGCGAACCATACAATCACCGGTCATAATGCTGTCGGCGTCCAGCACAATCATAGCCTCGTATTGGGTGCCCCAACGCTCGCAAAAGTCCTTTAAATTACCTACTTTCTTTTCGGTATTTTTAACGCGATTACGGTAAAAAATATGTTTTGAAAGCGCACCTAAACGTTTGGTTAAAATTTTCCAAGCTTGCAGCTCGGCAACTCGAATTTTCGGGTCTTGGGTGTCACTTAATAGAAAGAAATCAAACTTACCGAGTTGCCCCGTTGTTTCGAGCGAACGCAGAGTTGTCTCAAAACCGGCAAGAACTCGTACGGTATCTTCATTATAAACCGGCATCACAACGGCGGTTCTGAAGTTCTCAGAAGGCAATAGCTTTGCACGATTGTCGTCGTAAAAATTCGACTCTAAGCTTGTTGCAGAACTGCTATCACTAAAAATGGCCTGCTTTTTAAGAGTAAGCGGATCAATTTTAAAGAGTTTTACAAGAAAACCCGCAAAACCACTCCAAAATGCTGTTGTAATCCAAATAAAAGAAAAACTGAATAAAACCAGCAAACATAATTCGAGTGCTGTTGTGCCGTTTGCCCGCAAGATGTCGAACATCATGCCAACACCTGCAATTGAAGTTAAGATCACGGCAATAAAAAACCCCAACATGCGCGTGCGCTTAAAAGGCAAACTGTAGGTTGTTCGCGTAGGAGCGTCTTGATCGGCTACCGAGGAATTTTTAAGTGCATATTCGATGGTATTTTTACTGTATTGCATTTGGACTCCAGACATAGTTCCAAACTTCACTGACGCGCTTACCATGAAGTGTTAAATTTAATCGCATATCAATAGCGTCTTGATTTTGAGGACTGACTTTAAACATTACCCGCCAACGATTTTCGTTAGGGAGTTTTTTAACGCTAACGTCTTTCGCACTTCCGCCATTTAATTCCAGGTTAACATTAACCGGCCAATCGGCATTGAGGTGGTTGGTTTCTGGGAAAACAAAGTCCACCAAAAATTGACGATGTGCCTTAGGCGGTGGATTATCTTGTCCTGGAATTGCCGCCCAACCGATACGCGTTTTTTCGACGTAAGCACTTTGAAAGTTTTTGGGAAATTCATTAAAGGTTGATAACCGATAAGAAAATTCCATCGATTCGCCCGCTTTAACCGGTTGCTTAGGCACCCAATAAGCAACAATATTATCGTTGGTTTCGCTGTTGGTGGGAATTTCCACCAACTCCACACGGCCTTCGCCCCAATCGCCTTTGGGTTCAATCCATAAACTCGGTCTGTATTCGTAATGGGCTTCTGTGTCTAAATAATTTTCACTGTCGCGATCACGTTGTGCCAAACCAAATCCGCGAACGTTATTTAAACCCGAAGAGGTTATTCCTAATTGCTTAGGGTTTCTGAGCGGACGCCAAATCCACTCACCGTTTTGAGTTAAAATTTGTAAGCCGTCAGAATCGTGAACTTCAGGTCGAAAATCATCGTAAAAACGCGTTTTATTCTCGCCAAACAAAAACATACTGGTTAAAGGCGCAACACCTAGTTTTTTTATGTCTGATCGAAAAAATAAAGTCGAGCGTACGTCAATAATGGTATTCACTTCGGGATGGATCGTGAATTTATAGGCGCCTGTAACCGATGGGCTATCTAGCAAAGCCACTACTTGCAGTTGGTTCGACGTAGTACCTGAGTTATCCGAATTTTCTGTCTTTGGTTTTTTCAGCCAAAATTCTTTAAACGTTGGAAATTCTTCACCGCTCAACTCGCCCGTATCAACAGCTAAACCTCTAGCAGAAATGCCGTAATTTTGTCCGGGGCCTACTGGACGAAAATAAGAAGCGCCTTGAAACACAATAATTTCGTCTTTGTATTGTTTAGAGTTCAATGGGTAATGAATTCTAAAACCTGCAAAACCTACATCGTTATTAGAATCTAAGGTCAGATTTTCAGCTTCGCGCTCGTACAAAAAATATTGTGGATCAAAATTTAAATGCTGATGAACGGAATATTCATCAACTAAATTGATGCCAACAGGATGTTTGTATAAAAAGCCGGGATGAAATAACTGTATTTCAAAGTCGGATTCATTTTTCCATATGGATTTTTCCGGGTTATAGCGAATAGATCGATATTGCTGGTAATTTAATTGATCTAAGCTCGCCGGTAAGGTATTGGCGTCGGCCACATAACTCTTACTGGCGAGATCACGTGCGCGATTCACCACGAGATCGTATAAAACTTGATGGCTGTCTGGACGATCGCCGTTTTTTAGTTCTTTAATTTTTTGATCTTGTGCAGACACAGGTCCCGGCAGCACAGCAGACTCAGCGGAAGTACTGACAGGAGCGGAACCAGACTCCACAGCCGGAATATCATTCGCTTCATTAATGGGCTTAGTAGAAGCCTCCGCATTGCTCATTGGCTCATTGGTTTGCGGCGACACACTAACTTCAATGCGAGCTTTCGGCTCGGCTACTTTAACAGTTTGCTCGTTCGCTGCGTCTTGCGCATATACCGAAGTAAATCCAACCGTTGAAACTGCAAGCGCCAACCATGAGCGCTTGTTACACAAACACTGTTTGTTCATACCTTGTGTTCACTTAATTAATTGATAGCTAGGAGTGCCGTATCGAAATGTTTTTTTGCAACAACGAAGGTGCTTCTTCTTTAAGTACATTTTCGATAACAAGAGCCTTGTTAAAATTACAAATCACTTTGTAAGTGAGCTCTTGAAACTCTGCCAAACCTATTTTTTGTTAGGAATTTTTATGAATGAGTGTGATCTAGTCACCAATTTTGCCCACCAGTGGAACACTCGTATATTCTAGAGCAAAAGATCTGCCAACTAAAATGAAGTAACCCGGGGTGATAGTGTGATTTGAAAAACAATTCTAGAAAAAATCCTTAAGAATACTGTTAATTTTTATTAATCAGACAACTAATAAAAAGTTCATCCAAACGGAAGCCGAGTTAACTCGTTACCAGTAAATAACATTCCGTTTTTGGATACAGCCAACAGTAAACACATAGAATGAAGCAGCAATAGTCTAAGGAAAAAACTGCTATAAAAAGGTACATACCGATCTCAAGAACAGAAAAAAATCGATGTTTTACAGGTATAGCAGACGCAAGAAGTTGCGGGCGCCTTATTATCATAGTGCAAGTTATAAAGCTATAGAGCGCATATATAAACTACTAAAATTTACAAATTAGCAATGCGCTCTGGGTAAGAACTCATCACCCAGAGCGGGTATTTGATTATCGCCTAATTTGAGCATAGGCGAAGAGCTTGCAGAAAATCAGAGGCGCCATCAAACCCATTAACGAATGGGTATTTTATGCAGACCGCATCAATTTAAACTCAAACACATAGAGCTCAACAAAAAAGAACAAATCTTCAAAAAGACTTACGTCCGTTAACCATCGAATCACTTTATAACGGCGTAAGCAAAAGGGTTACCGTTGATCTTTAGTTAAACATCAAAGAACTTGCTTAAGCAGTAAAAACCTGCCTAATAAGGTGAGGCTTTTACTAAATTTTAAAGAAATACCAACCAGCTCGGAGGCGCACAATCAATGAATCCGAAGTAGCATTAATCCGAAATATCTAAAGGTTAAAAAGTCGAAGCGTCAATAACCAACCGGTAATGTACAAATCATGCAGTCAAGCTGTGCGTGATATTTTTGCAAAAGACTTTTCATCTTCAACGACAACCACACCTTTGGCGCCAAACGACAAAATATCTTCAACTTTATTTTGGCTTGTGGAGAACGCCACAGCATCGATGCCTTTGGATACTGCCAATGTAACCGCCAAATGACCCAAGCCGCCTATTCCGGCCACACCGACTTACGCACTGGGTTTTGCGTCAAGTTTTAAAAGCGGTGAACGGGTTGTTACACTGGCACGCAATAATGGTGCAGCCTCTTCAAAACTGATAGCTTCTGGAATGTGTGCCGCGAAATGATCATCCACAACAATGTTGTTAGAATAAACAACTTAAGAAATTACCGCGCTGAATACACCATTCGATCACTGATACTTATCTCTTGCGCAAGTCCCGCAATGGCAAGTAGAACTGCACTGCTCAAGCGTGGTTGGCTAGACATAAATAACGCTTTAACTGGATTAATTAGAATTTTTTGAATAAACGATTCGCATAATTACCTATTTATTAAAGTGTTTAAACTTAAAGAGTCGATAGAATAATTATCCTGAATTATTGCCTATTTTTACCAAATACTAAAAAATATCTGCAACACTAATATTTAATATCAGTTCAACATTAAAACCAATTGCCTAATACTACTTTTTTATTGTCATTTTCTACGTAAATTATTAGAAGCCTGATCCATTGTTATAATTTAGTGATAGCATCGCTTGATATGGATAGTTTAGTACGGAAGGATTAGCACGGAAAAGTTGGCGAGTTTAATGAATACAGAATCAAGCAGTATAGAGATTTTACCGAATGCAATTCAAACAAACTCTCTAGCAAAACATATTAGTGAATTAATTGGCTTAAATAAACGTTTAGACACCCCTATTAAAGGTTTAAGCCTGCATCGTTGGGAAACACCAACAGACCCTACCAGCTATATGCTTGCACCCAGCATTTGTTTAATTGGTCAAGGCAGAAAACGCTTATTTTTAGGTGATGACAATTTTGTTTGTGATCCACACACATTCTTATTAACATCCATTGAATTACCTGTTGTGACTCAAATTGCAGAGGCAAAACCGGAGACGCCGTATTTGGGTATCACCATGGAATTAAATCTAAGAATGATCTCGCAATTAATGCTCGATGATCCTTCTAAGCAAGCACGTAATTCTAATGATCGATTGGGTGTTTCGGTCAGTGATTTATCAGAAGATTTAATCGATGCCTTCGCTCGATTATTAAATTTATTAAAAACCCCCGAAGACTTACCAGTATTAGGCCCATTAATTCAGCAAGAAATTTATTATCGCTTATTAAAAAGTGATCAAGGTCCGCGACTTAGAAATATCGTGACCGGCGGGAACCATAGCCATCAAATTGCTCAGGTGATTGAGTCATTAAAAGCTAATTTTTGTAAACCCGTTAAAATCGAAGCATTAGCCAATGATGCGGGATTAAGTATTTCGGCATTTCACAATCATTTTCGAGCGATGACCGCAATGACACCGTTGCAATTTTTAAAGAAAATGCGTTTGAATGAAGCTCGCCGTCTAATGCTTGCAGAACATCTAGACGCATCTAAGGCGGCTTACGAGGTTGGTTATGAAAGCCCTTCGCAATTTAGTCGCGAGTACAACCGCATGTTTGGCGCACCGCCGATGAGAGACATAAAACAACTTGCTTCTAAATTGTAATGTAGGAACCTCTGATTAACTCACCCATGATTTAATCAGAGGTTCCTATTGTTGATACCAAGCAATTTAACTTTTTTACCGGATACGATCGAAACAACTTTTGCTTTGCTTAACTTCGCCTTGTTTTATTCAAAACAGGCAGCTCGCGCTGTACAGTTGTACACACTACATTTATTGGCATTTATTTTTAATACCCCTGTGTAGCGATAAAAGGAAGTATCGCTTTTTTTATACTCCTTTACTTACAATTAAAATGTTCCAAAAAAATTAATCATTGTTATAACACGGCTTAGAAAACTTAAAACATTAAACCCAATTTACCTCGCAGGCCAACATATAGCCCGCTCCGTACACGGTTTTTATTAATACGGGATTTTGCGGATCGGATTCAATTTTTTTTCTGAGACGCGACATTCTTACATCAATGCTTCGATCGTAAGGTGCACTGTTTTCTCCAAGCAGCTGATCACGAGACAATATTTGGAATGGGTGCTTTAAAAGTGCCAACAAAATTTCACCTTCAGCACGACTGAGAGTTTCATCGCTATCGTTCATGGTTTTTAAACTGAGTGATTCGGGTTTAAATACGCAATTAGCAAACTGAGCTTGTTTGTAACGAGTAATTGTTTTTGGTTTTTTCTTACGAAGTCTTCGCAATAAACTTTGCACACGGGCGACCAATTCGCGAGGTTCAAAAGGCTTGGTAATATAGTCGTCGGCGCCAAACTCTAAACCAACAACTCTATCGGTTAAGGCATCACGCCCAGAGACAATAATTACTCCGGTTTCTTTATCTTCTAATTTTTTCACCAGTTCCATACCGTCGATATCGGGTAGATTTAAATCCACAATACAAATATCGGGTAATTGTTTGTCAAATTCCGCCAAAGCTTTTTCACCGCGCGAAAAATGACTGACATGATAACGGTAGTTTGTCAGAGAGTTGCACATTAATTCTGCCAAATCTTGCTCGTCCTCTATTAAAAAAATAGAAGGCTTTTCAAATTCACTCATATTGCAACCTCGTTATTATTGTTTTTAGGTCGACTTGGGAAAGCATGTACCAGCGTACCTGGATCAAAGGGTTTATACAGCAGAAAAGCTTTAAAATCATCGGGTGGATCGGATTCGGTGTAACCGGTCATTAAAACAATCACAGCATTGGGATGGCAAATTTTAACGGTAGTGGCAACCGTGTAACCGTCGGCAGTACCTGGCATAACAACATCGCTTATAACACCGGCTATTTGATCGATTCCCAATAAAATATTCAAGGCCTCATCGCCGTTGGTAGCTTCAATAACGGAATACCCCAAACGAATAAGTTGCTGGCGAATTAACTCCCGTAAATCGGCGTTGTCTTCGACAAGCAATACCAAATCGGATTCGGGTATTTTTGGTGACTGCCTAGGAAGTGAAGCGGGAGCTTGTGTTATCGCCGAATTAATTCCGTGATTAACCGGTAATAAAATATCAACCCGTGCACCGCTGCTAATATCTTCACGATTTTTAATGCGAAGATATCCTTTCGATTGTTTAACAAAACCGTACACCATACTTAAACCCAAACCAGAACCTGCGCCAATGGTTTTTGTGGTAAAAAATGGCTCATAGGCTTTTTTCAAAGCTTCATCGGAAAAGCCCGTGCCATCATCGAGCACGCTTATCATTACATAATTACCGGGTTCTACTTGTTCATCAAAACCATCGCTCACAAACAGGTCTTGATCATAATTTACTGAGGTAACCAATAACTTTAATTCGCCGCCATTAGGCATGGCATCGGCGGAATTTAACACCAAATTTACCAAGGCATCTTCCAATTGCGCGGCATCCACATACACATCGGGAACGTGGGAGTGAATTTGTGTACGCAAACGAATATTTTCGGAAAGCGGCGCAACCAATAGATCAATAAGTTCGCCGATCATTTTTTCTGGTGTGACGCGCGTTGGTGACAGGGGCTGTTTGCGGGCAAAGGCCAAAAGACGTTTGGTCATATCAGCGCCGCGACGTGTTGCACGAATGGCCGGAGCCAAATTCGCTTGTTGTTCTGGGGTCATTTCTTGATTATTTTGCAACTGTATGAGATTACCTAAAATAATGCTCAACAAATTATTAAAGTCGTGGGCCAAACCACCTGACATTTGCCCAACCGCTTTCATCTTACTCACTTCGGCCATTCTACGTTCGGCTTCGCGTTCGTGGGTAATATCAATAGATAAGGTTAAAAAACCGTTAACCTTGTTTTGATCGTCTAAAAAGGGAATTAAAGTACGACGCGTGATAATTTCCTTGCCCTTGTATTGCAAGCGATACTCGTAAATAGGATGCTCACCGTTTCGAGCCTGCTCAATGTACGGACCTAGGGTTTCATACATGTCTTCGCCAATGACGTTAATCAGCGCCTTGCCTTGAATGTCAGATTCCTGCTGATTAAAAATTTCGCGGTATTTTTCGTTGGCAAAAACAATATTCAATTGCGGATCAATATAAGCAATTTGCGCGGGTAATTCGTCCAGTATCATGCGCTGGCGACGCTCAACAATTTTTAACTCGGTCTGAGTTTGCTTTAATGAATCAACGGCCTCTAATAATTGTACGTTCGACTCAGACAGTTCTCGGGTACGCGATTTCACTCTCGAATTTAAATTTTCGATATTTTCTTTTAAGCGATCGACCATTAAATCAAACGATTCTGCCAACGATCCTATTTCGTCTTTGCGATTAATACCGGTTTTGGCCGATAAATTTCCGCGACTGATTTTAAAAGCTGTCATCGATAATTTTTTAATAGGCGTTGTTAGCCATTCGGCAAATAAAAACGCAGCGCCAATGGTGGCAATCAGTCCCAACAATCCCATGGCCATAATTCGTTGACTAAGCTGAACAGAACTGGCTTTTAAATCGTCTAAATACACCGATGAGCTGATGTACCAATCAAAACCGGAAAGGTGTCTTACCAAGGATAATTTTTCATACACGTAACGCCCTTGGTCATCGGGTCGATCCCACTTGTAATACAATTCTTCACCAGAATCAGCTGCCTCTATTAAGTCAACATAAATTGGATTTTGAGTAACTGGATTAAGCAGTTTTTTAAAATTAAGACCGTGAATGTTCGAGTTGGGATGAAATAACATGTTGCCTTCGGAATCGAACACATACACGTAACCATTTTGGGCAATTTTTACGTTTTCTAAGGCTTTATTAATTTCTAAAATGGCTTGGTGTTTTTGTGCCTCTACTTCTTGTTCGATGTCTTCAATATAAACCCCGGCACCAATCACAAAATTCCATTGCGGGTAGTCTCGTACGTAAGAATATTTATCGATAACATCAGCGCTGCCCAAACGGTTCCATTTGTATTTATAAAAGCCAGAACCCTGCTCTCTAACAGATTTCACAATATCGGGAATAATTAATGTACCGCCAGGCTCAGAGTAGCTGGACATATCTCTCTGATGAAAGCGCTCCGACGGATGGGAAATAAGCGTTGCGTTGTAATCGGCAATCCACAGGTAGTCGTTGTTACCAAAATTAAATTCGCGAATTTCAGAAAAAATTTCAGCCCAAATCTGCTCTTCTGGTTCGCCCCTTTGCAAACCTTTTTTTAAACTGGTTTCGATATAGTTTTCGGTAACGTTTAAAATTGAACTTAGGCGCTGTTCGTGAGATTTGAGTGTGGTATCAACATAGTTTTCGGTATTGGCGTACATACGATTTGCCAGATCGTAAACAATATTGAGCACCTGCCGATTGGTGTTAAGTTCTAAACTAAAGACGTTGTCTTTGATGAGCGGAACGGTAAACCAATAAATAGACCCAAAAATACTACCAATTAACAGCAGTAGCATTAAAAACAGGCGCGTTGTAATGGGAGAGCGACGAAACATCGTTGTTATTCTTATCGTTATAGAGCCGGTTTATCCACGTAATTTAATACGAATGTATCATAAATTTTGCAAATCGAGCAGGCTTGTTACATTTCGTTACATTTCGAAATCTTAGGTTAGATTTGCCAAATACTCTGGCAATGATTGTGTTTTATCGTGAGCTAATAACAACAAAACAGAAGTGATCTGAGTGGCTGTATGTTCACTTCAAAATAATAAGAGCTACGACACAATGACCCATTCCACCCCCGATGTCATTCTTCAAACCCAAGATTTAACCAAGTCTTTTAAAGGCTTTACCGCTGTAAGCGGCGTTAATTTGAGTATTCAGCGCGGTCACATTCATGCCCTGATTGGCCCAAACGGCGCGGGTAAAACCACCGTATTTAACCTGTTAACCAAGTTTTTAAAACCCACCTCTGGGAAAATACTATTCAACAGTGAAGATATTACCAAATTAGAGCCTGCGGCTATTGCCCGAAAAGGCGTAATTCGGTCATTTCAGATTTCTGCGGTCTTCCCTCATTTAACGGTTTTAGAAAATGTTCGCATTGCTCTGCAACGTAAAGAAGGAACCAGCTTTCATTTCTGGAAACACGAATCTACTTTGAATCGACTCAACGACAAAGCCGTTGATTTATTAGACTCTGTGGGTTTATCCGATTTTGCCAGCACCGTAACCGTTGATCTTTCTTATGGCCGCAAGCGCGCGCTGGAAATCGCCACAACGCTGGCCGTTGAGCCTGAACTGATGTTGCTAGATGAGCCTACCCAAGGCATGGGTCACGAAGATGTGGGATTGGTGACGGAGCTTATCAAAACCGTATCGAAAAACCGTACCATTTTAATGGTTGAACACAATCTGCAAGTAGTTTCTCGTTTGGCCGATCGCATTACCGTATTGCAACGCGGCTCCATTCTCACCGAAGGTAACTATCAAGAAGTTTCGAATAACCCAGAGGTAAGAGAAGCCTACCTCGGCTCAGAAATAGAAACAGAGCACAAACATTCGGCGGAGGTGGCATCATGAATCAGCAAGTTGATATTAAAAGCCACGCGCACATCCAAGACGGCAACCACCGCGAAAAAATTCGCATCAGTAATCTCCATGCCTTTTACGGTGAATCGCACATTCTTCACGGCATTGATATGACCGTGTACCAAGGCGAACTGGTGACACTAATCGGTCGCAATGGTGCGGGTCGCTCTACCACTTTAAAAGCCATTATGAACATGGTGGGTAAACGCACCGGACAAATCGTTATCAACGGCCAAGAAACCTTAAACATGGCCGCGCATAAAATTGCCCATTTAGGTTTGGGTTTTTGTCCAGAAGAACGCGGCATATTTGCGAGCTTAAACGTAGAAGAAAATTTAATGCTGCCGCCTAAAGTACGTTCCGACGGCATGAGCGTTGATGAAATCTACGCAATGTTTCCGAATTTATACGAGCGCCGCACCAGCCAAGGCAATAAGCTTTCTGGAGGCGAACAACAAATGTTGGCGTTAGCCAGAATTTTAAGAACCGGCGCGAACATTTTATTGCTGGATGAAATTACCGAAGGCCTAGCACCGGTGATTGTGCAAAAACTGGGAGAAGTTTTAAAACAATTAAAAGACCGAGGTTTAACCATTTTATTGGTTGAACAAAATTTCCGATTTGCCGCCCACATTGCCGACCGACACTACGTTATGGAACACGGACATATTGTTGAAGAAGTAAAAGCCAATGAATTGGTGGAAAAATCTGAACTGTTAAATGCATATCTTGGCGTTTAGTCGCAACGACTTACAAGAATAATAAAAATCAACTGGAGTCAAACCATGAAAACAATAAAAACATCACTACTTACTAAAATTGCCTACGGTGTTATGTCTGCATCACTATCGTTAAATGTATTAGCGGCGAGCGACGGTAAAGTCAAAATTGGAGTTCTAGCCGATATGGGCGGCACCTATGCCGACATATGCGGTAAAGGCTGTGTAACGGCTACAGAAATGGCCATCGAAGATTTTGGTGGCGAAGTACTTGGCAAAAAAATCGAATTAGTTTCGGCAGATTCACAATTAAAACCCGACATTGCATCATCGATTGCGCGTAAATGGGTAGAAAGTGAAGACGTTGATACCATTGGTGGCTTAGTTTCATCAGCGGTTTCTGGCGCGGTATCAAAAGTTAACTTAGACAACAAAAAAATTACTCTAATTTCAGGCTCGGCATCTAACTCTTTTACCACCGATGCGTGCAACGCCTACAACGTACATTGGACCTACAACGTTGAGGCCATGGCAAACGGCACCGTAAAACCCATGGTTGAATCTGGTAAAAAGAATTGGTTTTTTATCACCGCAGACTACAGCTTTGGTCACTCACTTGAATCTGTGGCAACAACGGTAATTACCGAAAAAGGCGGAAAAGTGGTTGGCGGTGTTCGTGCACCTTTAGGTACTACAGATTTCTCATCTTACGTATTGCAAGCGCAAGCATCGGGTGCTGACGTGGTCGCGCTAGCCAACGCCGGTAACGATACCGTAAACGCATTAAAAGCAGCCAGCGAATTTGGCCTAACCGATCAAATGGATATTGCCGGATTATTAGTGTTCACCCAAAACTCACAGGCCATGGACCCATCTGTTGCGGCGGGTATGCGCTTAACCACCGGTTTTTATTGGGACATGGATGATCAAGCTCGCCAATGGAGTGCGCGTTTTGAAGAGCGTCACGGCGGTATTCCAAGCATGATTCACGCGGGTATTTATTCGGCCACCATGCATTATTTAAATTCGGTAAAAGCCGTCGGTACCGATGAATCCGAAGCGGTTATCAAACACATGAAACAAAACAAACCGAACGACTTTTTTGCCAGAAACGCAGAACTTCGCGGCGATGGTCGCATGGTGCACGACATGCTTTACGTAGAAATTAAAAAGGCCTCAGAGCGTAAAAACAAAAACGACATTTACACAATATTAAAAATAATTCCAGCGAACGAAGCTTACGCACCCATGTTGCCACAGTGTGATTTTTCGTAAATAAAACAAGATAAAATTTACCACCATAGCCGCACCCACAATCACCTGAAATTTAGGTGCGGCTTTTTTTGGTAAGCGCGGTAGAATATTGATGAAACATAAGAGTTTCAAAACCTTTACCCGCCTGCCCTTTTTGGTTTAAGAGATTTCTTATGACTACCATTTTCGGCATTAATTTATTTGCGCTATTTGGGCAATTGTTAGTTGGATTAATCAATGGTTCTTTTTACGCATTACTTAGCCTTGGGCTCGCGATTATTTTTGGTTTATTAAAAATCATTAACTTTGCCCAAGGCGCGCTTTATATGCTTGGTGCTTTTTGCGCACTCTTAGCGTTGAAATATTTAGGCATTAATTATTGGTACGCACTTATTCTAGTGCCTATTGCTGTAGGTATTGTTGGCATTCTTATGGAACGTTTTTTAATTCGTCCTATTGCCAACGAAGATCACTTGTACAGTTTATTATTAACCTTTGGTTTAGCGTTGATTATTCAGGGTGCATTTACTCACGCCTTTGGCTCTTCGGGTTTATCCTATTCTATTCCAGAAGAGTTAAAAGGCGGTATTCGTCTACCTTTTATGTATTTACCCAATTATAGAGCCTGGATTATTGTGGCATCGATAATTACCTGTGTAGGTACCTGGTGGATGATCGAAAAAACTCGCCTAGGCGCTTATTTACGCGCTGGTACCGAAAATCCAAAATTGATGCAAGCGTTTGGTATTAATGTTCCGTTATTAGTGACACTGACCTTTGGCTTTGGTGTTGCATTGGCCGGATTTGCCGGAGTGATGGCCGCACCCGTGTATTCGGTATCGCCAGACATGGGCTCTAATATTCTGATTGTGGTATTCGCTATAGTTGTCATTGGTGGCATGGGCTCAATTGGTGGCGCCATTATTACGGGTCTTGGCATGGGAATTATCGAAGGCCTTACTAAATATTTTTATCCCGAAGCATCCAACACCATTATCTTTTTAGTCATGGTTGTGGTTCTGCTATTAAAGCCAGCTGGCCTATTCGGTAAAGAGGCATAATAATGAATAATTTAAAATTAAATATATTGCTACTGATTATTGCAGTAATTGCACCCGCAGTTTTTTATCCAGTTTTTTTGGCAAAAATTTTGTGTTTTGCGCTCTTTGCCTGTGCGTTTAATTTACTGTTAGGCTACGCTGGCTTATTGTCGTTTGGACACGCAGCGTTTTTAGGTACCGGCGGCTACGTCACCGGTTATTTAATGATTAATACAGGGTTATCACCAGAAATCGCTATTATTTTAGGAATGGTTGCCGGTGGCATCTTAGGGGCAATTTTTGGTAAATTAGCCGTAAAGCGCGAAGGCATTTATTTTGCGATGGTTACACTTGCACTCGCACAGTTGGTCTTTTTCTTTTATTTACAAGCGCCATTTACCAATGGTGAAGATGGCCTGCAAGGTGTACCACGCGGCGCGATTTTTGGATTAATTGATTTATCCAACAATTACACGATGTATTATTTTGTGCTTGCCATATTTATTCTTGGCTACTGGATAATTAACCGCACAGTACACTCGCCATTTGGGCAAGTATTAAAAGCCATTCGTGAAAATGAAGACCGCGCAATTTCATTAGGTTACGAAGTTAATCGCTACAAATGGGTTGCCTTTATTATTTCGGCCGCGCTGGCTTCATTAGCAGGTTCTACCAAGGCGTTGGTCTTTAACTTGGCGTCTTTAACCGATGTTCACTGGCACATGTCTGGTGAAGTTATTCTGATGACGCTGGTTGGTGGTGTTGGCACCATTCTAGGGCCAATTCTGGGAGCCGGTATTGTGGTCAGCATGCAGAACTATTTATCAGGTGGAGAACTTGGCAATTACATTCACATAATAATGGGCTTTGTATTTGTTGTTTGCGTATTGAGTTTCAGAAGCGGCATTGTTGGTCAACTGCTTAAATTCAAACGCAATAATTTTTAACAATTCAGCAATGCATCAAATCAGGTTTAAAAACTTCTGATTAACTCATTCAGAATTAATCAGAAGTAATAATCGAGATTCGGAATTAACATCAAAGCAAATCAGAGCTTCACTTAATATTATTAACGAATAAGAGCACAGCCATGAGTATTAAAAATATTGGAGTCGTTGGCGCAGGACAAATGGGCCTAGGAATTGCGCAAGTTTTAGCAACGTCCGGTTTTGTGGTTTCTCTGGTTGATGTCAATCAGGAAGCACTCGACAAAGCCGTGCAAACGGTTCGGTCAAGTCTTTTAAAGTTAATCGAAAAAGGTAAAGTCAAAGATTCTCTTGAAAGTATTATCGAAAGAATAAGTTGCTTTACCAACTTACAAGATCTAAGTAATTGCGACCTTGTTATAGAAGCAGCAACCGAAAACGAAAATATAAAATTATCCATATTTGAACAGCTCGATAAAATCTGTCAACCTTCGGCAATATTGGCCACCAATACTTCGTCGTTATCCGTAACCAAGCTCGCGTCTAAAACATCCAGACCCGAAAAAGTTATTGGCATGCATTTTATGAATCCGGTCCCACTGTTGAAATTAGTAGAAGTGATCAACGGTTTGCGCACCAGTGAGACAACCACAAAAGCTGTTATTGAAGTTGCAAAAAAAGCCGAAAAAATTGCCATTCCCGTCAAAGACAAACCCGCGTTTGTGTTAAATCGCATTCTTTTGCCAATGATCAACGAAGCAATTTTTATTTTAGATGAAAATTGTGCAAGCGCAGAAGATATTGACGAGATCATGAAGCTCGGTGCATCACAGCCAATTGGGCCGCTGGCTTTGGCGGATTTAATTGGTTTAGATACCTGTTTAAGTATTATGAATGTACTTTACGAAAAATTTGCAGATACCAAATATCGCCCGGCGCCGCTGTTACGGCAAATGGTTGAAGCAGGTTATTTAGGCAGAAAAACCAAGCGCGGATTTTACGATTATTCCGCCTAACGGCAAATAAAAATAAATTGGATCAAAAGAACTACTCCAGAATATACCCTTTAGCGAGGCTAATAAAGTGAACACTTTAATTAACAATGACAATAAAAACGCCTTTAATACTGACCTAGACCAAAATCAAGCTAACTTTACAGCATTATCGCCCATAACCTTTTTAGAGCGTGCCGCCACCGTATACCCAAATCGCACAGCAACGGTTTACGGAAATATCAAAAGAACTTGGCAAGAGACCTATCAACGCTGCTTAAAATTGGCAAGTGCTCTAAAAAAACGCGCAGTAAATACGGGCGATACGGTTTCAATTATCGCCGCAAACTTACCAGAACATTTCGAAGCGCACTTTGCCATTCCTATGTGCGGCGCGGTATTAAACTCAATTAATATCCGTCTAGACGCCCCAGCTATCGCATTTATTTTAAAACACGCCGATGCCAAAGCACTGATTGTTGACAAAGAATTTAGCCAAGTCACAAAGGCTGCGTTAGAGCTACTCGATACCAAACCTTTAATTATTGATATCGATGATCCGACGTATGAAGCGGGCGAATTAATTGGCGATCTTGACTACGAAGCACTACTTAACGAAGGCGATCCAGAAGGTACTGGTTTTAAAGTGTCTGATGAGTGGGACGCAATTACCCTAAACTACACTTCCGGCACCACCGGTAATCCCAAAGGTGTTGTTTATCATCATCGCGGCGCCTACCTAAATGCAATTAGCAATGCAATCTCTTGGGCCATGAATCCGCATCCGGTCTATTTATGGACATTACCTATGTTCCACTGTAATGGTTGGTGTTTTCCTTGGACCATTGCCGCAATGACAGGGGTTAGTGTTTGTTTACGACACGTAAGAGCCGATGACATTTTCAATTTAATTAAGTCCGAAAAAGTTGGTTATTTCTGCGCAGCACCAATTGTATTAAATATGCTGAACTCATCGGACGATACCTTAAAAGCCGATATTAATCACAAAGTAAATGTCATGACAGCTGGCGCCGCGCCACCGGCGTCGGTTATTGAAGGCATGGAAAAATTAGGATTTTCGGTCACCCACGTATACGGTTTAACAGAAACCTACGGGCCATCGGTTGTTTGCTCTTGGCATGAAGAGTGGGACGATAAATCACTGGTAGAAAAAGCTAAATTAAAAGCTCGCCAAGGCGTACGAGCCCCCATGCTTGATGGCTTAATGGTCGCCAATCCGGAAACTTTGGAGCCAGTTCCAAAAGACGGTAAAACCATGGGCGAAATTTTTATGCAAGGTAACCTTGTCATGAAAGGTTATTTGAAAAATCCCGAAACCACAAAAGAAGCGTTTGCGGGTGGTTGGTTTCACTCGGGCGATTTAGCCGTATGGCATCCCGATGGTTATGCTGAAATTAAAGATCGTTCCAAAGACATTATTATTTCTGGTGGTGAAAATATTTCATCCATTGAAGTTGAAGATGTTTTATATCGCCATCCATTAATTCAAGAAGCCGCCGTTGTCGCCAAGAAAGATCCAAAATGGGGTGAAACCCCCTGTGCCTTTGTTATGCTCAAAAACGACACCAGCGGCATTACCGACAAAGATATTATCAGTTATTGCCGCGAGCATATGGCGCACTTTAAAGCACCTAAAAATGTGGTATTTGGGCCACTACCCAAAACATCCACCGGTAAAGTTCAAAAGTTTTTACTGCGTGAACAAGCCGACAAGCTTTAATTACTTGTCGTAACTTATAGGAAACTCTGATTAACCTAGAGTTTCTCGCGACACAAG
>CALMJT010000099.1 GCA_937864365.1 uncultured Alteromonadales bacterium
TCGTTAATTAACGGCATTGGACCGCCGCCATGAGAAAGAAAAACTGTCGATATAGTCATTAATGAATCTCTGATCATAAGCGAGCAAAAAAATAATGCGATTGCCCACTAATTGCATGAGTTAACGTTAATGAAATAATATCTTTTGGCTAGGTGTTTGTTAATTACCGATCTGGCGGGGTGAGGTGATTTGGGTGTAAATAAAATGAAACGTCATCACGAGACTCAGGAGGTGTGCGGGGTGCAAAGGTTTTGCCTGCAATTAATTGAATAAGTTAATTAATAAATTCTACAGATTATTAATGCAATCGGGTCTGAATCCGAAGATTCAGACCCGATTTTAATAATACAAATTACGTTATGTTATTTGTATTAAGTATTCAATTTTACCGTTAAATCAGTTTGGACCGATTGGGTAAAGAGTTGGTAGGGTCGCAGAAATAGCCGTTGCTTGTGGTGAACACTCGATGGTGCCGAAACCGCTAGCACTGATACCATTTTCGTCTAGATCGTAAACGATGTTGTCGTCACCAGTTGCAGAGAAACCAATGCCAGGAGCAAGGTTATCTAAACCTAACATGTCGCGAACCATCCACGCAGCATTGTGGTCGGCACATGGGTGAACCTCACCACCAATACCTAAACCGCCAATAACTTCACCGGCATCATTAAATAATGCTAAACCGCCGCCGAGAGCAGTTGCACCACCGATAATTTGGCCAAGCATTGGATCTTTACGAGTACCGAACAAACGTGAAGGGCCTTCATAAGCTACGTTAGATACAGGATAAGCATTAGGTAGATTTTGGAACAAACCATTTGCTAGGGTCGCACCAGAAAGTTGTGGGGTAGACACAACGAAATTCGGCAAGCTCAACGCGTTGGCGGTGGAAGCTTTAGCGGTTGAAACTACACGACCAATAGGTAGTTGTGATTGACGGTCGTCACCGGTGAAAATAACGTTACGTACGCGATTATCACGGTCTACGATAATGGCCCAAAAGTGCAGACCGGCACCACCGTTAATTTCGGCACCCACTACAGAGCGCACAACTTCTCTTAGTTCTTCATCGGTAGGTAGTGTATTTGCAGCAGTTGCACTGAAAGATACTGCTGCGGCAACAGTTAAGGCTAACACTGATTTGCTTGCATTAATTAGTTTTTTGTTAAGCATGAATAGCTCCTTGTGTTTCAATATTTTTTTGTGTTTATAGTGGAAGGTCCTTTTGTGCTTTTGCACCCTTTTATTTCGTTACAGCTTTAGGGGCTGAAACTCAATTCTTTATCAATGTAGCGATTATTTTTTAAATATCGAAGCCTGTAGTTTTTATAGGAAACTCTGATTAACCTAGAGTTTCTGGCGACACAAGGATGTGTCGCCAATTTCAAGAACTGTAAGTGATTGAAATTGTGAAGAAATTGGAAATCACATTTTCAATTTCTGTCCTCTGATTAAATCAAGGATGAGTTAATCAGAGGTTCCTATAGTTATTACTTGTATTTAAGCGTTGCCAATATTATTGCTTGTAAAATTTTGTTGTGAATAAAATCAAATCTACGTTGTTTGATTTTTTAATGTTTTAAAAATCCAATAATCGGAATATTTACCATCGAATATATTTTTATGGCTACATTTTTATGACTACGTTTTTATGGCCGGTTTTTTGGTTGTCGTTTTTATGGTTTTATAAACTTTAACAACAGGGTTACTTTTCAAATAAGCAATTTAATTTAATGCCGATTTCATTGCGCCATCCGGCGGCACTTGCTTTTGATGATTGTTTATAGGAAACAAAAAGCGCATGTTCACCATAGATAGGCCAACTGCAACAAATATCAAAGCAACAACAAATAATACTTGGTAGATTTCAGACGAATCAAAAATTAACGCTAAAATTAACGCACTAACCGCTTGGCCTGAAGAAAAGCACATGGTGGCAACTTGCCACGCAGATGAAAACTGCTCTTGAGACAAATTTTCTCTCAACCAATTTGAAGTTAGTAACACAATATTAGGTAAACAAAATCCGCTGGTTAGCGCGGCAATATAAAAAGCCATTTTATTTGGATAGAACGCAAAAATTGCTAAGGCAGTTAGTTTTGCGGTAAATAAAACAGTGAGTGCCGATCCGTTTAAATGCTTGGGGTAAATTCTAGAGAGTAACGGGGTGGATAATAAACCCCCAATTCCAAAAAATAACCATAAAGTGCTGCCTTCTTTACTTCCCCATAGTAATTCGTTTGCAGCGTAATCACTTAAATACACACTGCCAGGAACAAAACACGCCGCCGCCATGGCATAACCAATAATTACGCAAATAGCAGCCTTAGGTAAAGGAGCTTTGGATGCTTTAACGTTTTGCTCATAAGTAATATACGACAATAAAAATAAATTAAAGCCTACGACCAAAAAAACCACAATGGTTAATAGTTGTTGTTGCTGAAATAAATCTAAAGGCAACAACATAAAACTTGCCGAAACCATGGCGCCTATACCAATTCCCACAAACGACCAAAGTGGTGTTTTGGATTTTTGCTGATCACTGCCTTTGCTAACCGCTAACACTGGCCCGGTTACCATTAACGCCCCGCCAATAACGCTATACATAAATCGCGTCACTTGCCATGTAGAAACTGTAAGATCGATAAGTTCAACGATTTGACAGATTAAACCGATGACAAAACATACTCTGATTGAAGGTAAAATTCCTATTCGTTTAATCATTGGGCCAGCAATGATTGCTCCGGTGGCATAACCGAGCATTAATAAAGCGCCAATAACGATGGTTGCTTCTTTCGGGAAAATATCTAACTCAACAGCGGTTGCCGCCAGTGGCGTGAATGACATTCTGCTGATGCCAATACCAATAAATGTTGCGCTAAAACCAATCCAGCGGGCGTACCAAATATTTTGGTTGATGTGTTCTCTAAGGTTCATCAAGGAACTGCTCGTTAATCTCCCGTTTTGGGAGTAAAATATTTAAACTGTCTAAAAAATTTATAGAAGGTTATAGGTTGTGTGTATTCGTAACCTATGCCGATACCGCAGAAACAGCTTTTGAAGTTAAGTTTGCATAAAAAATACTAAATAACTCAAAGCCAACCGAAATAAAGCTATGCGTTACCAATTTCAAACTTGGCTTTCTGGTTAAGTCAAGGATAAGTTAATTTAGAAGTTCCTATGGGATATAAAATAACTCCTATTTAACAACATTGATTAAATAGGAGTCGTCTATTTACTTGTTTTTATAGTTTTTAAGCTTGCTTATATTAAATCGACGAATTGTTTCGGTTTTGTTGATCTTGTCGATGTTTATATAAAAATTCTCTCACAAAACTTAAACATCGTCTGCAAATAACGAATTTTTATTCGCAGACTAAATAATATTCAACTAAGCCTTTGCTTTGTTAAGCGCAGGTGTTTGTTCGCGCAGTTGAGCTTCTAGACTGAAATGCTTGTCAAAAATTTCTTTTGCACATTTATTCGCATGTCTAGTAATAATGTCCATTGCGCTGGTAAAGAAGAAATTACCTACGGTTAATTCACCGGATGCAAATAAATCTTCGTGAACGTTACCTTTAGTATCAATAATTTGATACGTGGTCGTGTCGATTTCGATACCGCCGTAAGGTTGTGGCGTTATGCTGCCTTTAGACATCATGTTGCGAATTAACTTAGAGTCGCTCTTCATAGGATCTTTGGGTGATCCGGTTGCGTAGATGACGTAGCCGTATTCACGATTAATTTCTAAACCACCTTCGGTTTGTGTAACCACAGGCATAGAACCGTATTCTTTAGATACGCGACTGTCTCCGCTAAAGAATTTAACCTGACCAGACTTTATGTAGTTCAATATACGTTGTCCGTTTTCTCTTGGAATGGATACACGATAAGACATAAAGGTTGCAAAGTATTCATTTAGGAACGTATCTTTGTCTTCATCTTTTAATGCCATCCACAAGCGTTCGATAATTGCATTTGTAGAGTACAATACCGCCTGCCAACCGCGAGGATGGTTTGCCATTTTCATTTCATTTTCGAGATATTCTTCAATAGAGTTCGGCGCTTGTGGTGGAATAGCGATTTTTTCACGCATATGAGAAGGATTACACTCAAAGTAGTGTTCCAAATCATTGGCAACTAAAGTCACGATGTCGTTTAGCGAGATCACTGGTTTCTTGGCTAAATACTCGTCTAAGTAGGCATGGGTTAAATATTTACTGGCAAAACGGCCTTGTGTCCCGCGGATGGACGGAAAGAATCCACTGCGCGAATAAACGTGAATATCACCTTTATGACCACCTTCTACAAGTGCAATGATCGCGTCGATGGCGCTGAGTCGAGCACCAATAATTGCTAATGGCTGTTCGCTTTTTACATATTTTGTTAATTTACAAACTGGGTAAGGGTTAGAAATGACCGAACCTAACGTCGCTGGAGATTCGATTTTAGCATTAGGAATGGTACCGCAAGCCATTAAAACAATGTCAGAGGTGATGCTTAAATTACAGGAAGTCTTAGTTACGTAAGAATTGCCAACTATTGATACATCTACTGCTTCTGCATTTAATTGTACAATTTTTATGTTTCTTTGGGTTGCTTGTTTAACAACTTGTGCAAAAGAAGCTTGTAGGTACATGCCAAATAATGGGCGTGGTGCGTAACTGTCTTCAGTTGCAATGTAGTTCGGGAATTTATCTTCCCAAAGATCTGGATTGCTGTGCAGCCAATTGAAAAAGTCACCGGGTTTTGACGGAAAAGCGGAAATATAACCTGCCTTGGTGTTTAAAATGTTTGATGCGCTGTCTTCGTTGTATGCGACACCAGGGCCAAAAATTTCTTGTTTTTCTAGAACATAAATAGTCGCAAGATTTTTAATATCATCTTTTGATTCTGTGATAAAACGATCCAAAAACGCAAGCGCCGTCGCACCGCCACCAATAATGGTGATGACCTTTTCCATAATACCCTTCCTATATAGCTGTTAATTTAAAATTATGTAATTGAATGTAATGCTTAATGTCGGCCTGTCCTTGCTGGCCATGTCTGCCTTATTCCGCTGTGAGTAAGGCATGACGGTTACCGATAAATATGGAACCAGGTTTTTTTACCGGTAAAATTCGGGCTTGTATAAAATGCTTAGCGAGTAACTAAACTTTATTGTATAACCGTTAAAAATATAAATAGAGGGTTACCAGTTTTAGTGTGAATTAAGTCACGGCTAAGAAAAAAAGAATTTTTAAGCAATAACTGAGTAATTTACTGGGTAACCAAGTGCTAAAAGAATTTTTTAAATTGCAGCGAATGCATATATTTGTGCGTTGAATAAGCCTAAGAGAATTAGAAGTTTTAGGCTTTGGCGTAACATCGTGGGTATTTTATTTTTGTACACCAGGTATTTAAAAGGGGTAAGAAAACAAAAACCTTAATTTATTTGATCGATGTCTATCTAATATCGCTTATTTACGTTATTCGCAGCCGTTCTTTATTAGAACACCTTGTTTTTTATTATAGGAACCTCTGATTAACTCATCCATGATTTAATCAGAGGACAGAAATTGA
>CALMJT010000100.1 GCA_937864365.1 uncultured Alteromonadales bacterium
TGGCGACACATCCTTGTGTCGCGAGAAACTCTAGGTTAATCAGAGTTTCCTCTACAATTTAATCATCATTATTCATTTATCTTCTTTTTTGTGAAGGACAAAAAGCAATACGATAAAAAGATTAAAACCTCACCAATAAACACACATCCCCTTGGCAATACTCAGTTTCTCAGTTAGTATTTCGCCCTTGCTCGGTGGAGCAATACTAAGTTTGGAGCCATCCAAACCCTGATTACCCGAATTCGGGGGCGATTAGGATTCGACGACGGTGACAAAACTTTGAGTGCATGTGGTGATGACAGCCAATCACCTTAATCCAAAGCTGTACATTAATAGTTGCAAACGATGACAACTACGGTGCTCAACTAGCTGCTTAATTGCAGCCTAATTGATGTACCTTCTAGCCGCCACGGCCGCTAGCGGTTGCTAACAAGATGCCCGTATCGCGTTAGTAACTGTCATATAGAATGGGATCGCAGCAAAGCATGCTTGGGGCGGCGCTGTTAAATAATTACCAAGATCGCATCACTCGCCCTGCCCGTTGGGCCGCTTGGTGCTAAATCAATAAACGGACCTAAACATGTAGAGCTTAAAGCGGCGCGCTGGCGGACGCGGGTTCAAATCCCGCCGCCTCCACCAAATAAATAACCCTGCCATCGCAAGATGGTAGGGTTTTTTATTGCCTGAAAGTCGGTGTTTTTAATGCTCAAATGCCTTGATCTCGAATATCTGGAGTTCACCAAAGTAAGTGAAAGCACTTTGGTACAACTTAGGGAACTATTGCCACTCTTTACCACATTTTAGATCCATGCCTTTAGCAAAGCACGCAGAACACTCCTAAATTTGGCATAATCATTTAGTGCGCAATTGGGTAGGCTGACAACAATTTTAAACGACTTTAGTATTTTAATCGGGTGCATACCAATATGACCACCGAACCCTGGGTCACTGCCCTCGACGTAGCCCAACACCTGGGCATCGCCAAAGATACCGTCTACCGCTGGCGCGAACGCAAAGGTCTGCCCGCTCATAAAATCGGCCGGCTGTGGAAGTTTCAGCTGTCGGAAGTGGATGAATGGGTGCGGGCAGGTGGCGCGGATGACGATGTAACCAACAACAGCAACACGATTGAATAAATGATTAGGATTATCGAATGCAAAACGCACCACACCAAAACCTGGTCGGGTTTATCTGGAACATCGCCAACAAACTGCGCGGCCCTTATCGCCCACCCCAATACCGCCGGGTGATGCTGCCCTTAATCGTATTACGTCGCTTCGATCTGGTACTGGCCGAAAACAAGCAAAAAGTGCTGGATGAAAAAAAACGCTTGGAAGATAAAGGCATCACCGGCCCCGCGTTGGAAAAAGCTCTGTCGCGTATAGCCGCCAATGACCGCAAGCAGGAGCTGTTCAACACCAGCGGTTTTACCTTTGAAAAACTGTTGGGTGATGCACCCAATATCGCCGGCAACCTGATTGCCTACATTCAGGGCTTCTCGCCGCGCGCCCGCGATATTTTTGACAAGTTTGAATTCGAAACCGAAATCGCCAAGCTTGACGAAGCCAACCGATTATTTTTGATCATTAAAGAATTCTGCTCACCCACTATCGACCTTTCGCCCAACAGCCTCAGCAACTTGCAAATGGGTTACTTGTTTGAAGAGCTGGTGCGCAAATTTAACGAGCAGGCCAACGAAGAAGCCGGGGATCACTTCACCCCGCGTGAAGTCATCCGCCTGATGGTGCAACTGCTGTTTACCGGTGAAGACGGCATTTACGAGAAAGGCATTTACCGCAGCGTGTACGACCCAACGGCAGGTACTGGCGGTATGCTGTCTGAATCGGAAAAATTTATTTGTGGCGATGGCATCAGTGCAGGCTTAAACCCCGATGCCCATATCGAACTCTTCGGCCAGGAGTACAACCCTGAGTCTTACGCCATTTGCTGCGCTGACTTGTTGATAAAAGACGAACCCATTAACAACCTGATTTACGGCGATACTCTCGGCATTAAAGACGCCAAAAACAAAACCAACGGCTTTGTTGCACATGACGGCCACCCGGATAAAAAATTCCATTACATGCTGGCCAACCCGCCCTTTGGCGTGGAGTGGAAACCCGAAGAAGACTTTGTGCGTGAGGAATACAACAACCTCGGCTTTAACGGCCGTTTTGGCGCTGGCCTGCCGCGCATTAACGACGGCTCGCTGCTGTTTTTACAGCATATGATCGCCAAAATGCACCAGCCGCCGAAGATGGTTAACGATAAAAATGAAGGTGGTGATGGCTCCAAAATCGCCATCGTCTTTAACGGCTCGCCACTGTTTACTGGCGATGCAGGCTCTGGCGAATCCAATATCCGCCGCTGGATTATCGAACGCGATATGCTCGATGCCATCGTCGCGCTACCCGATCAGATGTTCTACAACACTGGCATATACACCTATGTGTGGATCGTCACCAACAAAAAGCCCGCCCACCGACAAGGTAAAGTGCAACTCATCGACGGCACCCGCCATTTCAAAAAAATGGATAAAAGCCTGGGCAATAAACGCAATGAACTGTCAGACGATCACATTAAAGAACTGGTGCGCCTGTATGCCGAATACGAACACGATGCCCAAAGCCAGGTATTAGTGGATGGCAAAAGTGAGGCCCGCGTATGCAGCAAACTGTTTGATAACCAGGATTTCGGCTTTTTAAAAATCACTGTCGAGCGGCCGCTGCGCTTGAACTTTCAGGTGAGTGCCGAGCGCATTGCCAAGCTGGATGAGCAAAAAGCCTTTAGCAATTTAGCCACCAGCAAAAAGCGCAAAAACGAAGCCGCCTATGCGGCCGAAGTGGCAGCCGGTGAGGCGCTGCAAGCAGCGATTAAAACCCTGCTCGAACAGATGAATGGCGAAACCCTGTATAAAAACCGAACCCAATTTGAAAACCTTTTAAATAAGGCCCTAAAAAAAGCGGAACTCAAACTCGGCGCACCGGTGAAAAAAGCGATTTTAGCCGCACTCAGCGAGCGTGATAAAACTGCCGATATTTGTACCGATGCCAAAGGCAACCCGGAAGCCGATAGCGAGCTACGCGATACCGAAATTGTCAGCCTACCCGCCAATATCGCCCTACCGTTGCCGCTGGGTTTTGATAACGAAACCGGCCACGATCAGTTATTGGCCTTGGTGAAAGATCACTGCGAGGATTACCTCAAAGCCGAAGTGCTGCCCCATGTGCCGGATGCCTGGATAGACCACAGCAAAACCAAAGTGGGTTACGAAATTCCGCTAACGCGGCATTTTTATGTGTACCAGCCACCACGCCCATTGGATGTGATTGCCGGTGAAATCAGCCAGCTGGAAAAAGAGATTGTGGCTATGCTGGGTGAGGTGGTTTGATGGGTTCTTACAGTACCTACTCTAGCTACAAGCCTTCGTGCCTTGAATGGCTTGGTGATATACCTACGACTTGGAAAACGACAAGGGTTAAGTTTCTGGGCGATCTGATTTTAGGGCTTACTTACTCGCCAGATGACGTTGTTCGCGATGAAGGGTCACTAGTCCTGAGGTCATCTAACATTCAAAATGGAAAATTGGATTTAGCTGATCGTGTCTATGTAAATAGAGACATTCCCAAGAAAATCGTAACTAGAAAAAATGACATCCTTATATGCTCACGAAACGGAAGTAGAGCCCTAATTGGTAAGTGTGCATTGCTAACTGAAGAAGTAGAAGGACAGGCATTCGGCGCATTCATGACAGTGCTTCGTTCAGAGTATGCCTCATTTCTGTATTACGTTTTAAACTCGTCGTTATTCAATTTTCAGTCAGGTCGTTTTTTAACATCAACTATTAACCAGTTAACAACACAAACATTAGGCGATTTCGAAATTGCGCTTCCTCCTATAGAAGAACAACAAACCATCGCCCGTTTCCTCGATTTCAAAACCGCACAAATCGATGCGCTGATCGCCAAGAAAAAAGCCCTGCTCGACAAACTCGCTGAAAAGCGCACCGCCCTGATCAGCCACACCGTCACCAAGGGGCTTGATCCCACCGTGCCGATGAAAGATTCGGGGGTGGAATGGCTGGGGGAAATTCCGGAGCATTGGGATGCGAAGCGGCTGAAGTTTACTGTCTCGATATTTGGCGGCGGAACACCGAATACTGGCAAGCCCGAATATTGGAATGGCGATATTCCTTGGGTATCTCCTAAAGACATGAAGCTGGACTTTATCGCTACAACCGAAGATTACTTGACCGAGATTGGCGTTGCAGAAAGTGCGACGAAAATAGTGCCTGTAGATTCAGTATTGATCGTTGTCAGGTCTGGGATTTTGCGGCACACCATTCCGGTGGCCAGAAACACTGTTGAAGTCTCTCTCAACCAAGACATGAAGGCGCTGGTTACAGATGAGAAACTACGCCCAGGATTTTTACACTGGTTGATCAACGGGCTGCAAAACGGACTTTTACCAATTTGGAGCAAACAAGGCTGCACTGTCGAAAGCATCGAAATGGATTACATGAGAAATACCGTAATTCCACTGCCCCCCGTTATTGAGCAAGATGCGATCATCGAGGAAATATCAAAACTAACCGCATCGGTTAACACTCAAATCGACAAGGTATCGAGTGTTATTACAGCACTGAGTGAATACCGTTCCGCTCTAATCACCAACGCCGTCACAGGCAAGATTGATGTGCGTGACTGGGAGGCGGCATGAGCGAGTCAACCGTCACGGGTAAGGCCGCTCCTGCGCATCCCTGCGCCCGCGGCATTTGGGATATCCTGCCCTTCATCAATGTGCGCGGTTTTGATGTCACCACTACTACTCCACGGAAGGAAAATACCCATGCCTAAATCACCTATTTCAAGCCAGCACCACGCCACTTTTGAAGGCATCCGCCAAACCGATGAGGCTGGAAATGAATTCTGGTCAGCAAGGCAATTAGCCAAGGTGCTGGAATACTCGCAATACCGCCACTTTTTACCGGTGATGGATAAGGCGCGGGAAGCCTGTACCAACAGTGGCCAGAAGGTGGCCGACCATATGGAGGAGTTCCTCACTATGGTCGATATCGGCTCCGGGGCCAAGAGGCAGGTCGAGGATGTGCGCTTGTCACGCTATGCCTGCTACCTGATTGTGCAAAATGGCGATCCATCAAAGGCAGTCATCGCCAACGGCCAAACCTATTTTGCCCTGCAAACCCGCCGACAAGAGCTGGAAGACAGTGCCAAATTTGCACAACTGAGCGAAGATGAAAAACGCATCGCCATTCGCAATGAACTGGCCGAGCACAATAAATACCTAGCGGCAGCGGCCAAAGATGCCGGTGTAGAAACCCCGCTGGATTACGCCATATTTCAGGATCACGGTTATAAGGGCTTGTATGGAGGGCTGGGCGCAAAAGACATTCACGCCCGCAAAGGTTTAAAAAAGAGCCAAAAAATCCTCGACCATATGGGCAGCACTGAGCTGGCAGCGAACTTGTTCCGCGCCACCCAAGCCGAAGAAAAGCTCAAACGCGATCAGGTCAGCGGCAAGCAGCAGGCCAATCAAACCCATTTTGAGGTGGGCAAGAAGGTGCGCCAGACCATTGCCGAATTAGGCGGCACCATGCCCGAAGCCCTGCCAACGCCGGAACAGAGCATCGCTCAGGTAAAAAGCAGCCAGAAGAAGCTGGAAAAAACACAAGCACCAAAAAACAAAAAGCCCCGATGACACACACCGAGGCTAGCTTGATCCGCTGCTATCTGACCTACAGCGGGCGACCGGGCACCCCCAATCCGCATGGGGCGCACTGTACTAAATCCAGCCGCCAAGAATCAACGGAAGAATGACCATGCACATAGAAAGCGACTTTGAAAACGACATTGAACAAGCTTTGATCAGCCTCGGCGGCTATAAAAAGGGCAACCCAAAAGCCTATGACCCGGAAACAGCGCTGTTCCCCGCCGATATTGTGGCCTTTGTGCAACAAACCCAGCCCAAAATCTGGACACGGCTCACGGGGCTGGATGCCGCCAAAGCCCCGGCCATGCTGATTGATAGTCTGGTGAAGGAGCTGGCGGTAAAGGGTTCGCTGGCCATTTTGCGCGAGGGCTTTAAATGCGTGGGTAAAACCGTGCGCCTCGCCTATTTTGCCCCCAATACCGGGCTGGACCCGGCCAGTACCGAGCGCTTTGCCGATAACCGCCTGACCATTATTCGGCAGGTGAATACGAAAAGCGGAGCCATTCCCGATGTGGTGCTGGCGGTGAACGGCCTGCCGGTGGCGACCCTGGAGCTGAAAAACCCGATGTCGGCCACGCGCTGGAATGTGGAGCACGCCAAGGCGCAATACCGCTTTGAGCGCGACCCTAAGGAGCTGCTGTTTGCCTTTAAACAGCGCTGTCTGGTGCACTTTGCCGTGGATACCGAGCAGGTATACATGACCACCAAACTGGAAGGCAAAGATACCTTCTTTTTGCCCTTTAACCTTGGGCATAACCATGGTGCCGGTAACCCACCGGCAGCCGGTGATGTGCGCACTGGCTATTTGTGGCGAGAAGCGCTCACCCGCGACAGCCTGATGGATATTCTGGCGCGGTTTATCCACCTCGATATCGAAGAAAAAACCGTCGTTACCGAAAAAGGCATCAAGCGCCACCGCAAAGAAACGATGATTTTCCCCCGTTACCACCAGCTGGATGCGGTGCGCGCGCTCACAAGCCATGCCCAAGCCAATGGCTCTGGCCATAATTACCTGATTCAGCATTCGGCAGGTTCCGGTAAATCCAACTCCATTGCCTGGCTGGCGCACCGCTTAAGCAGCTTGCACGATGCCTTTGATGAAAAGATTTTCCATTCGGTAGTGGTCATCACCGACCGGCGCGTGCTCGACCAGCAATTGCAAGACACCATCTTCCAGTTTGAACACAAGCTGGGCGTGGTGCAGAAAATCGACGAAAACACCCAGCAGCTGGCCAAGGCGCTGGCCGATGGCGTGCCGATTATTATTTCCACCATTCAGAAATTCCCGTTTATTACCCAGGCCATTCGTACCATGGAAGCTAACGGCAAGGGCGTGGCGATCTCTACCGAAGGCAAGCGTTTTGCAGTGATTGTGGACGAAGCCCACAGCTCGCAAAGCGGTGAAACCGCAATGGAGCTGCGCAAAATTTTGAATAAAGACGGCATTGAATCGGCCATTGCAGAGCAACTGCTGGATATAGATGACGACGCACTGAGTGAGGAAGCCAAAAAAGAATTACTGCGCGAGCAACTTAAGCGCGCCAAGCAACCCAACCTCAGCTTTTTTGCCTTTACCGCCACACCCAAATTTAAAACCCTGGCGGTATTTAATGAGCCAAATCCAAAAACAGGTAAGCCACCGTTCCATCACTACAGCATGCGTCAGGCCATTGAAGAAGGCTTTATTCACGATGTTTTGGCGCACTACACCTGCTACAAGCGCTATTACAAGCTGATTCAAAAAGTAGAAGCCGACCCGGAAGTGCCGCGCCGTAAAGCAGCTCGCGCACTGGCACGCTTTGTTGAGTTTCACGATTATGAGATCGCGCAAAAGGTGGAAGTGATTGTGGAGCATTTTCGCACCCATACCCGCCATAAAATCGGTGGTCGCGCCAAAGCCATGGTGGTCACCGGCTCGCGCGAACACGCGGTGCGCTACAAACTGGGCTTTGATAAATACATCAAAGACAAAGGCTATACCGATGTGAAATCGCTGGTGGCCTTCTCCGGTGAAATTACGCTAAAAGAATATGCCGACAAAAAATTCACCGAAGTGACTATGAATAACGGCATTAAAGAAT
Source organism: uncultured Alteromonadales bacterium (assembly GCA_937864365.1). Lineage (GTDB taxonomy): Bacteria > Pseudomonadota > Gammaproteobacteria > Pseudomonadales > Cellvibrionaceae > Sessilibacter. The sequence goes on from CALMJT010000100.1 coordinate 7,812, forward strand.
CAGAACTGCCGGAGAAATTCAACACCGAGGAGTATCAGGTGTTATTAGTGGCCGAGAAATATCAAACCGGTTTTGATCAGCCACTACTGCACAGTATGTATGTAGACAAACGCCTGTCGGGCATTCAGGCGGTTCAAACCCTGTCACGCTTAAACCGTACCACACGCGGAAAAACCGATACCTTTGTGCTCGATTTCGTCAATGAGCCGGAAGATATCTACACCGCTTTTAAGCCCTATTACGAAACTACCGATAAAGGTGAAGACACCGACCCACAACAGCTCAATACATTGGCGCATACACTGGCTGGATGGAAAGTATTTACCGAGTCGGAAATCAGTGCCTGGTGTGAAATCTGGTTCCGCAATCGCTTAAACCCCACCGGTGGTGAGCACAAAAAACTGAACGGCATTCTTGATCTAGCAATCGAGCGCTACAAAGAACTGGCCGAAGAAGGTCAGGCGTTATTCAAAAGCCAGTTGGTGAGTTTCAGAAATCTGTATGGTTTTGTTTCGCAGATTATTCCGTATCAAGACTCTGACCACGAAAAGCTCTACACCTATGCGCGTTTTCTGCTCACCAAGTTGCCACGCAATCCGGATAACTGCACAGTGCAAGTAGATGATGAAGTGGAGCTGAAATACTACCGCCTGCAGAAAATCAGCGAAGGCGCGATTGATTTAAAGGTGGGTGAACCCGAAGCGCTTTACGGCCCCACTGAAGTGGGTACCGGCCAAGCCGACGAAGAAGTGCAGCTCTCGACATTAGTGGATAAATTAAACGAACGCTTCGGTACTGAGTTTACTCCTGCTGACCAATTGTTTTTTGATCAGGTGCGCGAAACCGCCGTGGCAAATGAGCAATTGCGCCAAGCTGTGATGGCCAACAGCATGGAAAACTTTGAGCCGGTATTTAACAAGCAACTTGAAAACCTGTTTATTGAGCGCATGGACGGCAACGAGGAGATTTTTGTACGCCTGATGAACGACGAGGCATTTCGGAATATCGCCGCCAGCCATTTGATGCGGGCGGTGTATCAGCAGATTCGCACTTCGGACAAAAACGTGTGAGCCATTGAGGTGTTGCCTCTACCCGCAGCACTCCGCACCGGCCTGCACCACCCTCGTAAGCTGGTTTTGCTATAAGCCGCATACGCCACCAATAAACAAACCCTGCCATCGCAAGATGGTGGGGTTTTTATTGGCCGAAATCCGTTGTTTTTAATGCTCACACGTCTTGAATTCACCAAAGGTGCCGATTGTTCGCAAAGGAGAGCCACGGATGAGTCAAATAAATACTCATAGCCCCAAATTTGAATTAACTTCCTATATGAAATTTTATTCTAAAATCCTCGTGCAGGTGGCTCCAGTGCTCTTTGAGTTTTTGTTTGTGTGTTTCATTTATGGGAAGGTCTTTGATTGCGTCTTGCCATAGGTTTCGGGCTTTTTCTACAACATCATTTAAATGTGGTTTAATTGCTCGCCAAGGAATATTGGCGTGCTCGGCCCATGATTGAAAATGCGTAAGAGAGACGTTATACCAGTCTTTGGTTTTTCCTAAATTAAGCGCAAGGTTTTGTTCGTTATTGATGTATACGTTTGTGGTAAGAATATCGTATGCGGGTGAAAGTCTTGGGGTGACTTTATCACTATAAATTAAACTCCAATTTTTTAAGTGTGCATCGCCATTAGCCAACAAAATGTTTACGAGTAATCGTCGAGCAAATTGCTGTGCATCTGCCAAACCATTACCAGAATATTCATAAATAATACGCCCTATTTGTTCGTAGTTTACTGCGTTATATTTTTCGTGAGGGTATTTAACCAATACTTGGGCAAAATCCTCCATGTGAATACGAGTATTATTTTCGCGATCAAATCGTTTAATCGCGAAAGCGAGTTTTTCATTCGGTAAGTTTATCTGTGGTAGGTTATCGAGTTTATTCAGCTCAACCAGTTTAATTTCTGGAATATCCACACCCACCAATTCTGCGAGTTTCATTGCAGTGTATTCATTAAACGGCACATCTTTATGCTTGGTAGAAGGTGTTTTTACAATCCAATCGCCCAACATATTACTTTTAGTAAGATTGTAGCGTCCATCCTGTTCTTTCATAGAGAATTTCATTTGAACACCGGCTAACGAAAATTTATTTTCCGGTGAAATTCTATCGAATTTTATAGGAAGAACTTTACCGTGAATATTCAAAATGCTCTCTGGAACATCGTTTGGTTCAACAGGTTCGACAATTAAAGCACCCGGCAGGTCTGCGCCTAAATAAGAGAGAATATGAAATTCATTATCGATGTGAACTTTAAGCTCTTGAGCTATCAGTTCTCTTAAAGATCCCTCTGGTAACAAATTAGATAAGACGGGATGCAGCTTTTGATTTCTCGCCCACTGCTCTGTCATTATTTTTTTAGCGTGCGGGAAAGTAGGATGAGTAATTAAGCTAAAAGTTGGGCGGTTTGGGTCGTGCTTAAATTCGTCCGCAAAGTTCAGAATATTTCTGCCACTTTTAAAACCCACTAAATGGCCAACCAGCCTTCCGTGCAGGCTCAATTTAAGTACGTTGATTTCCTCAACGCGGTCGCTACTCATGATTCGTCCCCTAACAAATCTTGCCATGGATCATCGGAAAGCCGTTGTTTTTTCTCCGGGCTTTCGGGCTGGTTCGCTTGTAGTGCGGGTTCTTTATCGGGTTCGTAGCTTTTTTGTTCGAGCAGCTCAATAACAGCGTTTAGCTTTTCTTTTGGTATGAGCATGAGTTCGCTATCTAGGCCCTTCGCAATTAGCTCTAAGGTATCTAATCTCGGATTTCCCTTAGATTCTAGGCGCTGATACTGCTGGCGAGATACACCTACGCGCAGCATCATGTCGTTTTGCTTAAGATTTAGCTCTAATCGCCGCTGTTTGATTTGATGAAGTATCGAATTCATAACCGTAAATACATAAGTTGCTCTTTATGGAATAAGAAACATATTAGTTGCTTTTGAGCACTTATAGCAACTTATAAGTTGTTTTTTATGTGCCCGCTGCTTTCAATTATCAATCACATAAAAACTTCGGTTTTAGGTTAAAAAAACTTAGCTTTATTTGTGCTCTCCTGCTATGAATGCAACTTAGTTTTACGATTACATCTTTCATTAAACAACGCCCTTTTTCTTGCTAGCAAGGACTCCTTTTGTGCTAAAAACCCTGTTTGTTGTTGATAACAACGATGATTCACCGTTTCCTGAAACGTCTATTAGTTTTGATGATTATCTGCGTGATTACCCGAAGATTGGCGAGCCAAAAACTCGCGTGGTGAATTTGTGCGATACCTCGCGTTATTTAAGCAAAGGCTATTATTGTTCGCTGCTGGCAGAGGCTCGTCACCACGGTGCCATTCCGAGTGTGAAAACCATTAATGCGCTGCGCGGTGAAGGGGCGATTTTGTGGCTTAAGAAGAATCAGATTAAAGACGACGACATGCCTACCGAGCAGCAGGAGTTTATCCTGTGTATGGGTAAACCACTGGATGGTCGTTACGGTTCGATTGCGGTAAAGGTTTTTAATGAATGGCCGGCGCCGTTGCTTAAGGTTACGTTACTGCCGGATTCTGGCGGTGTACGCGTTCAGGTTCAGCGTTGCAGTATAAAAGCGTTATCGCCAGAGCAACACGCGGTAATGACGCAAATTCTGGAGCTTAATGCGAATTCTTATTGGAAAAAGCAAAAAGGCGATAAGCGTGCGCGCTGGAATATGGCCATGCTTGTGAATAAAGCGGAGAAGGTGCCACCGAGTGATAAGAGCGCGCTAAACCGTTTTGTAAAAGCCGGAGCTAAGCTGGGTATTGCTGTGGATATTATCGAGGCGCACGAGCTTACGAATCTTAATCAATACGATGCGTTGTTTATTCGTGAAACCACGGCAATTAATCACCCAACCTATCAGTTAGCAAGCCGTGCCGAAGAATTGGGTTTGGTTGTAATGGACGATACCCGCTCGATTTTGCGTTGCTGCAATAAAGTGTATTTACACGATGCCTTTAATTATCAAAAAGTACCCAGCCTAAAAACCGAATTTATTCTAGATGACAGCCCGCAAACGCTGGATAACATCGAACAGGCTTTTGGGTATCCGATGGTCATCAAAATGCCGGAAGGTTCGTTTTCTAAGGGTGTGTTTAAGGTTAAATCTCGCGAAGAGCTTGAAAATACCTGCCAAACGTTGCTTAAAGACTCTGCGATTTTATTGGTGCAAGAATATCTGTTCACCGAATATGATTGGCGCATTGGCATGATTAACGGCCGCGCGTTTTACGCCTGCCGTTATTATATGGCGCGTGGCCACTGGCAAATTTATAACCATGGATCGTCGCGAAATTTCTCCGGCGGTTTTGATGCGCTACCAACCTTTGAGGTACCACGCCCCGTGCTAAAAGCCGCGTTAAAAGCCGCCGCTGCTGTGGGTAATGGTCTTTACGGTATCGACATTAAAGAGGTGGATGGCAAAGCCTACGTGCTAGAAGTCAACGACAACCCAAGCATTGATCACAAAGTTGAAGATGCTTATTTAGGGGATGAGCTTTACATGCAAGTAATGGGTGAGTTTTTGAATCGATTGGAACAGCGTGGCCACTGAATTCGTAAAAATTTCTGGTACAGCATTAGCGATAATTTGTGGTTGGGCGACAACGTCGCCCGTAAGGCACCGATATAAATGACCAACGCAGAACATTCTTTTGCTATCAACGCGGCAACGCTCGCCGATTTAAATTCGTTGATAGAATTGGAAACCGCTTGTTTTAAAACCGATCGTTTGAGCACACGAAGCTTTAAACGTCATATTCAATCGCCCAATTCTAGCTTGCTAGTAATTCGCAATGAGGAACAAAAATGCATTGCCTACGGACTGGTTCTGTATCATCAAGGCACTCGTCTGTCACGCTTGTATTCTTTGGCTGTTAGTAATAATTACCGCGGCCAAGGCTTAGCATTAATGTTGTTGAAGCAACTGGAATCTTTAGCGGCAAATAACGAACGTCACTATATGCGCCTTGAAGTTGCCAAACATAATCAAAAAGCCATCGACCTTTATGCGGCAAACGGTTATCGCGTGTTTGGCGAATATCAAGATTACTACGGTGATCACGACGATGCGTTGCGTATGCAAAAACGTATTCGCGCACCGCGAGAACCCGGCGTACAACGTCATACACCTTGGTATCGGCAGTCTACCGAGTTCACCTGTGGCCCAGCGGCGTTACAAATGGCCATGGCCAGCCTTTCGCAAAACTACACCTGTACGCTTGAGAACGAACTGGATATTTGGCGAGAAGCCACAACCATATTTATGACTTCCGGCCACGGTGGTTGTCATCCTTATGGACTGGCTTTAGCGGCTAAAAAACGAGGTTTTTCTACCGATGTTTGGCTAAGCACCGACCAACCTTTGTTTATTGATGGCGTGCGTTCAGACCATAAAAAACAAATCATGGCTACGGTTCATCATCATTTTTATGAGCAGTGTTTACAGCAAAACATTAATATTCATGCCCAAGCCATCAGTTATGATGATATTGCTCACCTGATTGCTAACAAACACGCCGTATTAATTTTAGTAAGCACCTACCGTTTAGACGGTAAAAAAGCGCCTCACTGGATGGTGGTAACAGGTATTGATGATAACTGCTTGTTTGTGCACGATCCCGATCAAGATGAAGAGCACCAAACACCCTTAGATTGCCAATACATTCCCATCGCACACGATGACTTCGAGCGTATGTCGGTATTTGGTAACCAACGAATTCGGGCCGCAGTAACACTTCATTTAAATACGCATTAAATAGAACGCCGTCATAAATACGCAGATAAAATATTAAAAAGCTAATTTTAAAATTTCAAATTAGAAGAAAGAAATTTCTGATTAACCCGGATTTTTCAGCAATACATGGATGTGTTATTAATTTCAAAATTGCCAGACAATTGAATTTCGAATACGTTAAAAAATTTACGCACTTATTTTTTTAAACATTTCTCAATAACAATACAACGAATTCTTAAGAAACTACGCTGTAATCAAGATAATATCTCTCAAAAAATTTAATAAAATAACATTAAATTGATCGCAGTCATTCTTCTTAAAATAATTAAATTCCACTGCGAATTCATAGGCTATTAAAATAGAGAGCTCTAATTCACCTGGAGTTTCCTATAAATCATTCTAAGTAAACATGACGGTCAACAATCTTGTTGGCCGTTTTTGCGTATGTAAATAACCCTCAATTAACATCATTACGACCCAACTTATTTGGTATAAACTGCGGTTATATAAAGGAACCTCTGATTAACCTAAAAATATTTAGATTATTATTTGAGAATACCGT
>CALMJT010000101.1 GCA_937864365.1 uncultured Alteromonadales bacterium
TTTTCAATTTCTGTCCTCTGATTAAATCATGGATGAGTTAATCAGAGGTTCCTAATAATTCTTACTAATAAACCTGAAGAATAATATCCCTATTCGACAACAATAGAGCTATACAGGAAGTTGCTATGCCGATCGGCGAGTTGTTTATCGTTTTTGTGTTAAAGCCCTTGCTTATTTGCGTGGTAATTGGCGCGATCTTGTCGGATTTAAAAAAAGAATCGGCCAGTTTTCGTCATAGCATTATTTGTTTATCGTTATTTTTTATTCCAGTTTCGATATTGTTTTCAGCATTACATTTAGTCTCTATCAATTTGCAATTGCCTGTTGCTAATAAGGTTATTTTTTATCCGTTAAGCAAATTTACCGAACACGAAATTTTAGTAGTTGCAGTACTCGGTTTTATTTCATTTTTTCTGTTGTTTTATCGTTGGCTTGGTTTATATGACCTGTTTCACAACGAAAGACCTTTTAATTCTGGGCCTCGTACTCTTACCGAAAACATAAACAAATTGGTAAAACACTATGGTTTGCGCAATGTAAATCTTAAAAAAACCACCGTAAAAAATCACATTGCTTACGTGTGGGGTGATGCTTTATTGGGCGAAAATCGCTTGGTAATCAGCGATGCATTCTTGCAGCTTAGCGAACAAGAGCAATTATGTGTGCTTAATCATGAGATCGCTCATATCAAACGGCGCGATTGGCTTAAGTCGGAATGCTTGTTTTTATTGTGCGCGCTATTTTGGTGGCTACCGCCGATTTGGAAGATTCGTAAAAAAGCCGAAGTTTTGGCAGAACTTGCCTGTGACGATTATTTGGTTGAAAGCATGGCTGCTAATCAGCAATCGCCCAAAAAAATCTATTCGCAATTGTTATTGTCGCTAAACGCCAAAGCTCAGGCACAAACCGCTGGTAAGGCTATAACGTCGGGTGAAGCCGGTTCTGACTTTTTTCAGCGCGTGCTGCGAGTGTTATCGTCTTATGTCGATCGCGGGCCGGTTTCTGCAAGATCGCTTTGCATGTTAAGCATAATAATGGCCTTGGTGTTATCTCCATTGGTCATTATTAATGTGAAATTTGTTGCGCAAAATAATGGGCAGTTGGTATCGACAGAGCGTTTACCGGTGCAAACGCTTTATATCGATTTGGATGCAAAATCTGAATTTGAGAAAAAGGACTTTCTGGAAATTACCGTTCCCCAAAAATTATTATCAAATTCTTATGTTGATAGCCGTGATAACTTATCAGTAGTTAATTCAAAAATACCAATTGAAGAATTACTAACGCGGGTAGAATTTATACCCGCGGCGTTTGATAACTCACTGCTTTTCCCAGCAGGAAATGTTCGTGTAGCGGGCTTTCTGCCCACGCGCTTATTACTGCCCGAATACCCAGAGCAAGCCAGATTTGATTTACTGTCGGGCGAGGTTAACGTAGAGTTTTTTATCAATGAACAAGGTCATGTGTTTAATGCCCGCATTACCAATGCAAATCCTATGGGCGTGTTTGAAAATTCGGTACTCGCTGTATTAGACGATTTTTGGTTTGACAAAACAGACTCTGATCTTAAAAAACTAAGTTTTTATTTTGATATTTAATGTATTTATTGGCTCGTTGTATTTTTATTACTTGAGCCTTTGCCCACTTAATTAAAAGCTTTTTAATTTTGTTATTTTTTATTCGGTGTTTTTAATGCCGGCGGCTCCCTATGTCTTTTTTTTGAGGTGAATTTATGCAAATGGTATCTGTAGCTCCATGGATGTTTGAACGGTTTTTAAAGTGGTTGGTATTTGTGTTTGCAGGTGTGATATTAACCTGCGCGCTGCTATTGTTAATGGTGAGGTTGGTTACCTTTAATGATAAACCGATTGAAGACGAAGGCGGCCCTGTTCATGTGGTCGCGGTTTTTGATACTCCGCCTCCGGTTGAAGAAAAATACTCGCGACCAAAACCACCCGAAGAAATAATACCGCCACCGGTTATTGAGAGAGCAATTAATCCTACAACTACACTCACCTCAGTCATTGATGTTCTCGTGACTTTGCCGCCACCACCAATTATGGATGGTGAGTTTGGTATCGACTTTAACACCGGTGCGCCGGTAAAACGTCTCTCGGCCTCGCCGGTATATCCGCGTAATGCATTGAGTCGCGGTATAGAAGGATTTGTAGACGTGCAATATTTTGTTTCGCCGGTTGGTTATACCGAATCCGTTACCGTAATTCGCGCAGAACCCAAAGGCTATTTTGAAGGATCGGCACTAAGCGCCGTAGAAAAATGGAAATTTCAACCAAAAGAAACCGAAGGCGCTAAAACCTTTGGGCCTATCGTTGAAAGAATACGATTTACCATTGAAAAATAACTTTAAAAAATTCTGATTAATTTCTCGTAAATTAATCAGGGTGTAAAAGAAGAAAAATAAATCAACAATCCCCTAAGTTGCAATTGCCCACTATTCTTTAAACTAGCGACACAGATTTGTGTTGCTAGAATTTCTCAATTAGTCGGTATTCACTTTAATTTTATAAATAGAATATTCACCTGTGCACTCAGAAAGCCATTTTGTCTTATAAAAACCTAGGTTCATATAAGAATTCATCATGGTCTAAATGAATTGTATAAAACATCTTAAAAATAAATTTCGCCCATTAAATTAACTGGCGATATTTTTAATATTAAGTGACGCAAAAATAAAGAAAAGATGAATTAAATGCCAATTTAAGACAAACGTTGACCGAGTAAAGATTTCGGGATAGGTTTGGAAAAATCTACCCGAGATAGATGTAGCATTGACGGTAAATATATGAAAAATCGTCGTAAAGGCATCTATTATAGTGTTATACAGTAAGAATAGTCTCTGAATTGAGTGGAAAAATAAAAAGGATAATTAGCATGGTCCCAGACGTTTCAACAGTCGGTGGAGTCCCCACTCCTGTTTTTTATCCATCAGTATCAAGTGTATCCAAAAATGTCTGGTCGGTAATTGATCATGTCGAACTACTTACTTCCCTAGATTTCCCCCAGTTTTTGGTTTCATGTTTCGATGTTTATAAATATCAAAACAACAAAAGGCTGCTCGCTGCGTTAAACAAAGCTCATGAACAGTGCCAGGTAGTGTTGTGGGATTCAGGAATTTATGAAGTAGCGTGGTCTCGCTCTAAACGCTGGTGTTTTAAGCGATATATCAAAACATTGCGAAGAAATAACGTATCACATGCATTTGGATTTGATGATTATTGTCTGACCAACGAAACGGCGAATGTCAAAAACATTGAATCGATGATGACGCGAACAATAGGCCAAATCGGTTCCGACGTGATTTCTCCCATAGTTCATTGTAAAGACACACACGATTACCCCAAGATATGCAAACAAGTTGCGACCGTATGCGGCCCAGAGCTGATTGCTATTCCAGAACGTGAACTTGGGTTTGGAATATGCGAAATCGCCGAGAATATTTCAAAGATTAGGTCTGCGTTGAATAGCACAGGAAAATACCAAGTCCTGCATATTTTAGGTACGGGTAATCCATTATCGATGATGCTGTACGCTTTTGCCGGAGCGGACTCATTCGATGGCTTGGATTGGTGTCAAACTGTTGTGGATTTTGATTCCGGAAAATTGCATCACCCATTGCAGCTCGATTTATATGAGCACCAAAGCGAGTATGGGGATGATAAGAATTTAAGCTTTTTGGCCCGCTGTTATGCGCACAATCTCGAATTTTACAGCTTGTGGATGGAGATGCTTAAAAAAGCAATTGAGAACGATGGGCAGATGGCTATGTTAGAGAGATATTTACCTGAATCTTTTCTGGATAAAAACAAAACATTGTTTTCGAAAATAATAAATAAACGAGAAGAAGCGTATGAAGCCCTGGCAAATTGAAAGTGCGATAGCAGAACTTTGTAAGGACATTGAGCGTGTAGTTGAGCGTAAAGACTATACGTGTATGTCCGATCAGGATTTAACCTTTGAATTTCTCATATGTATTCTAGGCAGTGGCGTTCGTTACGAATTAAGTTTGGCATATGCAAGCGCTGTTCAATCGGCCCTGTTGACGAGAAATCTAAACAAACGAATGACTTCTAATGAACATGTCTATTCAATTGAGGATATTTTGAATTCTCCAGCCCATTCATCGATCAATGGAAAGACATACAGTCGGTACAGATATCCGAAACGCGCTGCAAAACATATTACGGAATCGTTTTGCAATATTGAGCAAGAATATGGCTCTTTAAAAGATATGGTAGGGGCTATGAATGCACCATCGGATTTGCGAAGGGAATTGATTGACTTGTGCCCTGGTATTGGCCCGAAGCAATCTAGTCACTATGTTAAGAACATTGGGTTCACAGATAATGTTGCTATTTTAGATAGGCATATTTTGAATTATCTAAAATTGATTGATGGCGTAGATATTTGCCCAAGACAAGTTAGCAAAATCGAAAAATATGAAGAGGTAGAACGGAGATTTATAGACAAGGTGTCCAAGTTCAACTATGCGGTTTCAGTCGTTGATCAGTCAATGTGGTTTGTAATGAGAGCGCTGGGTAAGGAAGCATATACATGAGCGTAGTGACTTTACTTTCTGGAGGAATGGACTCCTGCTTAATGTCTGTTTTAGCTATGGAAGCTGGTGTAGAGCAAAAGCTAGTATTCATAAACTACGGACAAATAAATATTGATAAGGAAGTTTTGGCTGTTCGAAACCATATCAAGAAATTTGGGCTTCCCGAATGTACGGAAATCGACATCTCCGGTTTTGGCTCTGTCGTCACCTCTGGGCTGACCGACAAAACCAAGCACATTGTTGATGAAGCGTTTTTGCCAGGGCGGAATTTGTTGTTTTTGCTAGTAGCCAGTTCTTTTGCTGTACAAAACGATTGCAGGAGCGTATCCATCGGGCTTTTGAGGGAAGATACAGCAATATTCCCTGATCAGACTGATGACTTTATTATTTCTGCCGAGTACACGATTTCAAAGGCTATGGGCCAAACAATCGAAATCGTGGCTCCGTTGCGTGATTTTTATAAGAAAGATGTTATTGATATGGCCAATGAAAAAGGTATTTCATCATATTCATGTCATGTGGGCGGTGATGAACCATGTGGCGTTTGTATATCCTGCAAAGAATTCGCGATTAAAGGAGGTTAGTATGGGTGGGGGCGGTGGCTATAGTTTTTCTCCAGTTGATAAAAAGGAACTGGAAAAGAAAGCTAAGGAACATTTGCGTAATGCAGGTGAATCCAAGAGAAACGTGTTCATTAGCTTTTCTAGCGATGATATGGATGAGGTTAATTTGTTGCGGGGCCAAGCTAAAAACGAAGGCGTTGACCTTGAATTTTCAGACCACTCGGTAAAAAAAGCTTATAATAGCGAACAGGATGAATATATCAAGCGCCAGATCAGGGGGAAAATTGAAAAGGCTTCCGTAACCATGGTTTATCTATCGCCAAACAGTATGAAAAGCGACTGGGTTAAATGGGAAATCGAGCAAAGTAAAAAAATGGGAAAAGGTGTTATTGCCGTATTTAAAGGCGATAAGCTACCAGCCAATATTCCAAGTTATATTAAAGATAACGTTAGCTCTATCGTGCAATGGAAACATGCATCAATTATGAAGGCGATTGAAGATGCTTCCAGAAACAGATAACAAATTTTAAAGGACGAGAATGCAAATACAAGAGGACTCCTTCCCCGGATTGTATCAATCGGCAGACAGGGCGTCATTGGATTCCCAAAATAAATATTATCTCTGTTTGAGTTTTTATTTGGGGCTTTTGGTAATAGCTGCGGCTGTATCTTTTTTTGTCCCTGTTAATACTTATGGTGCTTTGGTATCAGCATTACTCTTTCTTGTTACACTCGGAATTCTTATCTACCTCAAGACAAATAAGCCTGATGATATATGGTATAACGGAAGGGCCGTGGCGGAATCGGTGAAAACATTATCTTGGAGATGGATGATGAAGGCAGAGCCTTTCCATGAAGATAATAGCGCAGATGCTGACTTTATCGCCGACTTAAAGAAAGTGCTAAAGCAGAATCAAAGTCTTTCTGCCGTTCTGAACTCTTCAGAAGGAGCAAAGGAGCCCATAACGGATGTGATGCGATCAATTCGTTCCCTGTCATTCGATGATCGAAAGACACTTTACAAGAACCAAAGAATTGATGATCAAGCCGGCTGGTACTCAAAGAAGGCGACTTTTAACAGGAAAAGAGCGTCTAGCTGGTTTTGGATTTCGGTGTTGTTACATGGTGCAGCCATAATTATGTTGGTATATAGGGTTTACGACTCGTCACAATCGCTTCCAGTAGAGGTTATAGCGACCGCTGCTAGCGCAGTATTAACTTGGATTCAGGCAAAGAAGCATAATGAATTAAGTTCTTCATATTCCCTAGCCGCTCATGAAATTGGATTTATTAAATCCGAATGGAAATCTGTTACTGAAAGTGATTTTTCGGACTTTGTTATTAATACAGAAAATGCATTCTCCCGTGAGCATACACAATGGATTGCACGAAAAGTAGATGCTTGATTATCTCTATGAGGTGAATTATGTATAACAAACGCGTCAATTAGGACGCTCGCTAGCTCGCGCCTATTACGCAAGCGTTATCCAAGTTAAATTCATAACAAAAGGAAAATGCTGAATGATAAACTTGGAAGATCTGTATATTTACGATGTGAATGAATTCACTGAACACCTATATCGAATGGGTAATGCAAACTGGCCGGACTTCTCCGAAGATAGAGCATGGAAGGACGTGCTTATAAGCAAAATCAACGGAGTTGATATTGTTATAGCTAACGGAAACGGCTTTTCGGCCTTTAATTACATTACGCCGAGTATGAAAAGACCTAAGAAGAAAATCTGGAAAATAAGGAAGGGTGCATCCATACCGCAAGGTCTCAAGCTAGTACGAGATTTACGCCCCGGGCATGATGGCCATTACATGATTGCACCTGAAAGAAATATGCCTCTAAAAAAGTATCTTGGGCTTCTCGAAGAGCTTGGTATGGATAGAAGCAGAGTACGATTAATTACAGCTATGGAGTTACAGCGTGTCTGATCCCACAATTCTGGTAAAAGAATATCACCTTATCTGGGAGTCATTACTCCATTATGAAAAATATTTAGAACAAATGTCTCTTAGCGCTCCAAGCGAAGATGAAGAGCTTAAGTGGGATGATAAACTTCAAGATTTGGAGGGGGCAAAACGTACCATTCAGTATGGCGCGTTAAATTCCTATGGACTCAAGTTAGAAGAAAAAGGCTAACAATACCAAGCACTGTAAAAGCTTTTCCGTTGCAGATTCACCTTCACGGAGCAGCTGCACGTGTTGAAGGTATGAATAGAATTCATCTGATTTTTTTCTTTCAGTATTTCTTGCCGTATGTATGTGTGATCAATTTATGAACTTTTTGGGGTTGTGTCTGACCTCAACAAAAGTAAGGAAATATGGTTCTGAGAGATAAAATGAAAAAACTACTAGTTAATTCATTATTAGTTCTCTTTACGCTATCGTTAAACTTTGGAATTTATCTGTACGCCTATGATAATTTATCGTTTCCATATTTGCATGAATCGCAGCGAATGGAGAATGCACCCTACATTTTTACTTATGTTCTTCTGGGATTTTTCATAAGCTCATTACTTTCGTTGTTTCTTACAGTTTTGGCAAATAGAAAAAAATCATAACCAAAGTAGCACCTGCCCTCACAGAGGAACTTGGCTTTGTGCTTATGGGAGATGTATGTGAGTAAAATAATATTGGATTTCATAAGATTAGATGGGAAACAGAATGCTGTTAATGAGGAGCGGCTCGTTTGAAATACGGAAATAAGAAGGTTTTAGTAGCTTTATATACTTTGGTAATTATGTTGATCGGCGGGTGTATAAAGGAGGAAAATTCCAATAAAAAGAGCAATGGAAATGATCCGATACGCTATGGTTTTGCCATTGACACCAGTGGCTGGTGCAAGAAGCTTGTGAATGGGTTTACCTCTCCTGGATCACTTTCATATTTAAAGCAAAAGGTTGATGGTTACGCGATATTCGACGGTGAAGTGATGCTGGCTATACCAGTGGATCAAATAAATGTGCCTATCAGCGAAGGTATGTCTTTAGAAAGTACAGCTCAGTATATTGGATTTTCTGGTAAAAAAGAGTTTGTAAAAAGAAATGGTTTTGAGGTTTCTTTAGAGACTTATAATGTCATAAGTAAATCTGAATATATTGCATCCGAAAGAAAGCCTAAAGGGTGTTAAAAAAACCTGACTTGAAGTTTGAGACACGGATTTGAGTTCAAATTTTTCAGGATGAGTGGAGTTACGTGTACTTTTAGTTGCTTTGGAGTTTGAGTTTCGTATGGTTCAGGCCTTGTCGCTAATGTTATGAAAACTCTATGATTTACTAAAAAAATCGTAAGTTATGACCTACAAGTTACTGCACGACTACCAGAATACATACTCTCTTCTGATACAAAATGATGAACTATGGGACAAGATGCCTGAATATTCGCCCAGATATCTAGCAAAACCGAAGGCAGCTGATTGGGTCACTTCGAATGCCACTTTTTTTGCTAGTAAGAATTATGAAGGTGATCCTGCTGGGACTGTGCCAGATGTTTGTACTTGGTCTACTGGTAACTTAGTTTTAAATGAAGTTGCGTACAATGTTTTTAGAGACTTGTTGGAAAAATCTGGAGAATTTCTACCTATTTGTGTGAGCAGCGTAAAATATTATGTGTTTAATACTTTGCTGGTTATTCCAGAAGAAGGTATTAATAAAGACAAG
The DNA here is from genome assembly GCA_937864365.1 of uncultured Alteromonadales bacterium. Lineage (GTDB taxonomy): Bacteria > Pseudomonadota > Gammaproteobacteria > Pseudomonadales > Cellvibrionaceae > Sessilibacter. Next base: position 8,809 of record CALMJT010000101.1, read on the forward strand.
GCCGTCGATGTTATTGACTCAGGTGTTCACCTTGGGTTGGACAATGTAACTTTTAAGGAGGAAGTTCTTGATGGTGCCGCCGTCTTTAAAAGCGATACAGATCTTCTTGTATACAGCTATTGCACCAACGAATTTAAAAGAATTTACGAAATTAACAATTTTAAAGGGTTGATATTTGAAGAAGTTAAAGTTTATTAGTTATTTCAGATCATGATTTTTGTTCGGAGAGCATCAGAAAGATTTATGAGTAATTTAGCTTGCAAGCTTATTAATAAATGGATTTGTTGTTAGGTTTAGTCGAAGAGTTTCTGGCCGCTGAAGCTCTTTTGTTGCTTTGTCTGATTTTCTCTAGATCAACGTTTTCCAATTTCTTTTTTGCAGATTCTAGTTCGCTGGCTAATTTGCTGTTTAATATTACTTTTTTATTCATCGTTATTTTTCTCTCTTCTTCGTAATTCTAACTCATCTAAATTCCCGCTGACTAAGTTGTCGGGTTCTTCTTGTTGGCTCGCTGTTGAATTATTTTTGAATTTTTTAAGCCGACTTTTGGCTTCTTCTAGCTTTTGTTTTAAATCTTTATTAGCCATTAAATTTAAAGCCTCGATTTTTAAAGCGTGGGATGTGGAGTTTTTTACTATTTTAGGTTACATCTAATATCGATCCATTTTTAGGATGTTTTTTCTATTTAAGCTATTTAACTTGTTCTCGCTTATGTTGAATTTTATCGGCGTTTTTTCACTGCGTTTGTCCGTCAATTGTTTAAGCCTTTCAATTTAATCCGAATTGCCTAATATTCGAAGACTTGCAGGATTTGGCTATTGTGGGTTCTCAATCGAGCGTTGAGTTTGCGGGTTCAAGTTTAAAAACCATGGCTAAGCGTGTGTAAGCTGTTTCTATTCTTAAGGGTTTGAGTGGCTTCACGCTATTTAGAAGGTAGGAGCTGATCCGTGACTTTTCGATTCTCTAGCAATGATCATTGAACGGTTGTGTTGCCATAAAGGCTTATCGCGTGCGCTTTGCAGACTGGAATCTTGGACGTTGGGCTGGGGAAGTAGAAGTAAGTTGGTCTGGTAGCGCCGCTCAAGTTGTGTTTTGAGGCTGTTTCTTTAAGTTTTGAAGCACAGATCGTGCACTTTTCCAAATTTGCGGTTTACCTATACGCCCAGCTAAGCGAAAATGGCGCCCGCTCGAAATCAGGTCGATTTTGTATCGACGATCAGTTATTCAACAGGAGCCAAGAGCCCATGTCTTCCCGCACAGAACTAGCCAATGCGATTCGCGTTTTAAGTATGGACGCCGTCCAAAAAGCCAACTCTGGTCACCCAGGTGCCCCAATGGGTATGGCCGATATTGCCGAAGTCTTGTGGAATGACTATTTGGTGCATAACCCTGCTGACCCTAACTGGGCCAACCGCGACCGTTTTGTGCTTTCTAACGGCCACGGTTCTATGTTGATCTATTCTCTTCTGCATTTGACCGGTTACGATCTCTCTATTGATGATCTGAAGAACTTCCGTCAATTGCACTCAAAAACTCCGGGGCATCCCGAATACGGTTATGCGCCGGGCGTTGAAACCACCACCGGTCCACTCGGCCAAGGCATTGCCAACGCTGTTGGTATGGCAGTCGCCGAGAAGGTGTTGGCAGGTCAGTTTAACCGCGACGGTCACGAGATTGTGGATCACTACACCTACGTTTTCTTAGGCGATGGCTGCTTAATGGAAGGTATCTCTCACGAGGTGTGTTCTTTAGCGGGTACTTTAGGTTTAGGTAAGTTGGTTGTTTTCTATGACGACAACGGCATCTCTATTGATGGCGAAGTAGAAGGCTGGTTTACCGACGATACGCCAAAGCGCTTTGAAGCATACGGCTGGCACGTTGTGCCGGGCGTTGATGGTCATGACGCCAATGCTATTAAAGCGGCGGTTGAAAGCGCCCGCGCCGAAACCAACAAGCCTTCTATTATTTGTTGTAAAACCGTGATTGGTTTTGGTTCACCCAACAAACAAGGTAAAGAAGATTGTCACGGTGCGCCATTAGGTGCCGACGAAGTGGCGCTTGTTCGTAAAACCTTAAATTGGGAACACGAAGCCTTTGATATTCCGGCGTCTGTTTACGACGGTTGGAACGCACACAAAGCCGGTGCTAAAGCACAATCGGCTTGGCAAGAAAAGTTTGAAGCCTACCAAGCGGCTTACCCAGAATTAGCCGCTGAGTTCGAGCGTCGTGTGATCAAACAAGAATTGCCAGAAGACTTCTCCGAAAAAGCTCAGCAATACGTTGTTGAATGCCAAGAGAAATCCGAAAAAATTGCTTCACGTAAAGCATCTCAAAACGCCATCGAAGCCTACGGTGCTTTGTTGCCAGAATTACTGGGCGGCTCAGCAGACTTGGCAGGCTCTAACCTGACTTTGTGGTCTGGCGCTAAGGGTGTTGATGCCAAAGACAGCGACGGTAACTACATTTATTACGGTGTGCGCGAATTTGGTATGAGCGCCATGATGAACGGTATTGCCCTGCACGGCGGTTTTGTTAACTACGGTGCTACCTTCTTAATGTTTATGGAATACGCACGTAACGCCGTACGTATGGCAGCTCTTATGAAGCAGCAAAGCATTTTTGTGTACACCCACGACTCGATTGGTTTGGGCGAAGATGGCCCAACCCATCAGCCAGTTGAGCAATTGACCTCCATGCGCAGCACGCCAAATCTGCACACTTGGCGCCCTTGTGATGCGGTTGAATCTGCGATTGCGTGGAAATCCGCGATTGAGCGTCGTGATGGTCCAACGGCAATGGTGTTTTCTCGTCAGGGGTTACAGCCAATGCCACGTACTGAAGAGCAGCTTGCCAATGCCGCGCGCGGCGGTTACATCATCAAGGCGGTGGAAAACCCACAAGCTATTTTGATTGCTACCGGTTCGGAAGTGGGCCTTGCGGTCTCTGCTGCCGATGCTTTGGCGGCAAAAGGTGTGGCGGTTAATGTGGTTTCTATGCCGTGTCCTGAAGTGTATGAAGCACAAGACAAAGCCTATAAAGAATCCGTTTTACCTGCGGCTTTGCGCGCTCGCGTTGCCGTTGAAGCTCTGCACAAAGACTTCTGGTTTAAATACGTGGGTCTTGATGGCGCGGTTGTTGGTATGGAAACCTTCGGTGAATCAGCACCGGGCGACGCCTTGATGGCATACTTCGGCTTTACCACCGAGAAAGTTGTCGCCGCTGTTGAAGGCGTCTTGGCGAACTAAGTGACCATACGAGTTGCTATCAATGGTTATGGCCGAATTGGGCGTTGCGTATTGCGCGCCCTGTTCGAGCGCCAGCATCCAGCTCGCACGTCTGACTCGTCCATACCGTTGTCTTCCCAGTTTCAAATTGTCGCTATCAACGAATTAGCCGACGCTCAGACTATTGCTCATCTCACCAAATACGACTCCACGCACGGGCTGTTTCCGGCGGAGGTTTCTGTTGATGGTCAAAATTTACTCGTTGATGGCCAATCTATTCTGTTGTTACACGAATCCGATCCTGCCAAGCTGCCATGGCAATCCTTAAATATTGATTTGCTTTTAGAGTGCAGCGGTAGCTATTCCGATCGCGATACTGCTCAGTGCCACATCAATGCTGGTGCGAAGCATTTGCTGTTTTCACATCCAGCCACGGCCGAGATTGATGCGACAGTAGTATTTGGTTTTAATCATCAGGCGCTTACGGGTGCAGAAACGATTATTTCTAGCGGGTCTTGCTCGACCAACTGTGTCATTCCGGTGATCGAGACAATTCACAAAGCTTTTGGTATAGAAACCGGTATTACGTGGACTGTGCACTCGGCCATGCACGATCAGCCGGTGATCGACGCTTACCACAATACCGATCTGCGCAAAACGCGCTCGGCGTTTAACTCTATTATCCCGGTCGATACCGGTCTGCATTTGGGTATTGAGCGCTTAATGCCGGAGTTCGAAGGGCGTTTTCAAAGTTTGGCAATGCGCGTGCCTACGGTAAACGTCTCGGCGATTGATTTTGCATTGAATCTAAGCTCAGCGGTAACCGTTGAGCAGGTGAATGATTCCTTAAAGTCGGCATCGGTCAATCATTACGGGTCTATCATGGGCTATACCGAAGAGCCGGTGGCATCCTGCGACTTTAACCATGATTGTCGCTCGGTGATTGTTGATGCCAGCCAAACTCGTGTGGTTGGCAATCGGCAATTAGCCTTGCACACCTGGTTTGATAACGAGTGGGGTTACGCGAATCGCATGATTGATGTTGCCGCCTACTGGTCGAGCCTGTGGTAACTGGTCGAACTTGAGGTTTGAGGTACAAGTTTGAGGTAAAGGTACCGATCAAATCGATAAATCCAACGTGAGTTCTGTGTATTTATAGTAAGTTTACGGTTGAGTAAACAAAGAGGTTTCTATGATCGAATTTTCACAGCTAATTGCTTACACCGTAGCGTTGGGTATTGCCGCTGCGATTCCGGGGCCGGGTATGACAGCCTTGGTTGCACGCAGTGTTGCCAACGGCGCCAAATCGGGTTTTGCCATGTTAAGCGGCTTGATTTTGGGCGATCTTTTTTATCTATCTTTGGCAGTATTTGGCCTAGCGGTTATCGCTCAGAATTTCGGCCAGGTTTTTATTGTTATTAAAATTCTTGCGGCGCTCTATTTGGCCTTTTTGGCGTGGAAATTTTGGACCGCCGAACATGGTGTTCTGCAGGCAAAGGTTGTTGATAACAAAGAATTGCTCTCTGCGGCGGCTTCGGGATTTGCCATTACGTTAAGCAACCCCAAAACCATCGCTTTTTATTTGGCATTGCTACCGGTGGTTATTGATGTTCAAGCCGTGAGTTTCAGCGCTTGGGCCTACGGCTTGGTACCGGCAACCATAATGATCTTGATTGTTGTTGGTGGTAGTTTCGTGCTGGGTGCACTGGCGGTGCGCAAATTCTTGGTAAATCCAAAAGCACAAAAATACATGTATCGCTCGGCAGCAGGCGCCATGTTGGTTGCCGCAGGCTCCATGCTTGCTCGAACCTAAATAAGAAAACGCTAAATAGAAAAGCGCTATTGTGACAGACGATTTTGAGTGATTGGTTTTGGCCGTGCTTATCGCGATAATTTGCTCAATAAAAGTTCTGTAGTACCCATATCGATAATATTAAAATTTCCAACGGCATTTAATTAAGTAGGAGAAAACCCATGACTGTACTATCCATGACGGATTTAGATTTAAAAGGAAAACGCGTATTAATTCGCGAAGACTTGAACGTACCAGTCAAAGATGGCGTGGTAACTTCGGATGCTCGAATTCGCGCATCGCTACCGACTATTGAGCACGCTATTAAAGCCGGAGCAAAAGTTATCGTTATGTCTCACCTAGGTCGTCCAACCGAAGGTGAATATGACGAAGAATTCTCTATGGCACCGGTTGCGCGTTATATCTCCGATTTACTTGGCATTGAAATTCCGGTGATTAAAGATTTTCGCGAAGAATTTGATGTTGCCGAAGGCGGAGTCGTTTTATTAGAAAATGTTCGCTTCAACAAAGGCGAGAAAAAAGACGAAGAAGCGTTATCGAAAGATTATGCCGCTTTGTGTGATGTATTTGTTATGGACGCTTTTGGTACCGCTCACCGTGCCCAAGCATCAACGCACGGTGTTGCCAAGTTTGCGCCAATTGCCTGCGCAGGCCCACTGTTAAAGGCCGAGCTTGATGCGTTAGAAAAAGCCTTGGCGAATCCAGAACGTCCGTTATTGGCGATTGTGGGCGGTTCAAAAGTGTCTACCAAGTTAGAAGTGCTTGAAACTCTGTCTGACAAGGTGGATCAGCTAATTGTGGGTGGCGGTATCGCTAATACATTCTTAGCAGCGGCAGGTTTCCCTGTGGGTAAATCACTGTGCGAAGATGATTTGATTCCAAAGGCGAAAGCTTTAATGGAAAAATGCAGCATTCCGTTACCGATCGATGTTGTGGTGGGTAAAGAGTTTTCTGAATCTGCCCAAGCCGAATTAAAAGCCGCTGCCGATGTTAGCGACGACGATATGATTTTTGATATTGGCCCAGAGACTGCTAAAACTTTGGCTGACATGCTAAAAAATGCCAAGACCATTATTTGGAATGGCCCTGTGGGCGTTTTTGAATTTGATCAGTTTGGCGAAGGTACAAAAGCAATTTCTTTGGCCATTGCAGACAGCACAGGATTCTCAATTGCTGGCGGTGGTGACACCTTAGCGGCGGTTGATAAATACGACATCACCGAAAAAGTATCCTACATCTCAACCGGTGGCGGTGCGTTTTTGGAGTATGTTGAAGGCAAAACCTTACCAGCGGTAGCGGTTTTAGAAGAGCGCGCCCAGTAACGGTTGATGCGAGGATGGCGTGTATTTGTTTATGACGGCAAATACACGTCTGAAAGGATTTTAACTTTGTTACAGAGATATACTAAGTAAATGGCCGATTTTGAAAACAACCCAGAAACCGAGAACACTTCAGTTGCAGGCAATGATTTAGACGCACAAGAATCCGTCGAAATTGCTGAGAACACAATTGAACAAGAACTTAAGCCAGAACACCCAGAAAGTGAATTTCCCGGTATTCGTCAATCGTCGGTAATTACTCCTAACTCTGGTCAAGAAACCCAGTTTAAAGTCGAGCTGCCAAAGGTATTGGATTTGGGTTGTGGTATTTTACTGCGCGCCATTTCTAAAGCACCAAAGTTGCGCGCTAAAGAATTATTTAAGCGCTTAAAACAAGGCGAAAAAGTCTTTTTGGGCGATATCACGGTTGGTGGTCGGCTTAAGTTAAAATTAAACCTTACCCTTAGCTCCAAAGAGTACGTTGGCCCAGGTTTTAACTTAGAAGTATTTCGAGCGTCGGTGGATCAGCTACTCAAAAAAGTGGCGCCAAGACTGCGATCTAAACAAAATCTAAACATCCGCTCTAACGAAGATGGCGTGGTGTTATTCGATATTCCTGCGGGCATTCGAGTGAAAGGCCAATTGAACGTGATGATGCTTTTTATGGAGCTGAACAAGGTCGGTGAAATCACCATGCGACTCAGCTACATGGACCCCGAACATTTCCAAGTAAAAGAATAACGGGGTTTGCCAACTCTGGTTGTCGTATCTTCTTATGAAGAAATCGGTGGCCAGAGTCATCTTGTTAATTTTGGTTTTTTATTCAAAATCTTTTTCTTCATCTATCACCATTAAATTGCACACAATTCCTTTGCGACTGGATAATTTCCCCAGCCTTTCAAGTTATTCGATTATTGTATTATTTGAATAAGCGTAAATAATGTAGCCTCCGCTTAATAACTCATTCAAAGTACTTTTGATATTCTTTATTGGTCATTCAAAAATATTTCGTCGCGGTACTCAGCGCACAATATAGGAACCTCTGATTAACTCACCCTCGATTTAATCAGACGGCGGAAATTGACAATACGATTTCCAATTTCTTCACAATTTCAATCACTTACCGTTCTGGAAATTGGCGACACCTTCTTATGCTGCAAGAAATTCCAAGTTAATCAGAGTTTCCTAGAGTTTTAATTGAATTCTTCGTTTAAAAAGACATTTATCCAGCTAGATAAATTAGTTCGGTCTTGTTTTATAGGTTGTTAAGGTTATAAATAATCTGATTTTTTATAACCGTATAAAAATACGATTGGTTTTTGTGAAGTTTTTCTTATTTTTGAACGATCTATTTTTAGAGTGGTTGCGTCGGTTATCTCTTGAATAGATTTTTCGATTAACCCACTGAATATTCGATAAATTCAATGAGCTTTGTAAACTTGTTCGGAATCGGTTATGAAATTCAATCAGAGAACATCAAAGAAAAAGCTCTAACGCATATTTTGAATGTAGGTTAACTTAACGCAGGGGCTGAATTTTTTATCTTTTTGTTTTAGACTGCATCGCATTATCGTTATCGATTTAAATGCTAAAAGGTTAATGGCGTAATTAATGCTAATTAACCACCATCTAATAATTCCAACGTGTAGCCATTCTTAAACTAGAGCCACCTTTTTGTGGTTTTAATCGATCTATTTAACACATCGATTGTTATTAAATTCACATTTGCAAAGTTTATTTTTCTTTTTACATTGGCGTTTGTACGCCGGTAAAAGTGTTGCATTAGAATTCTGTGCACAATTATGGCGTTTTTTAAAACCACGTATTTTCGTGCGTATGCAGATACAGGGATTGTTGTATTTGTTACCAAGTGTATGACAAATTTACATTTAAAGGAAAATTGGGTTAAGCATGAGTAAAAATACGTATTTTCCTTATTTCGATTATTTAAGAATTGTTCTGGCAAGCGTCGTGATGCTTTTTCATTACGACATAATTACTTGGGGTATTGGGGCTAAATTTGCTGTCGATGTTTTCTTTGCCTTGAGCGGTTGGTTGATTGGCGGCATTTTGTTAAATACCCAAAGCAAAGACTTGCCGAAATTTTATTTCGCGCGCGTAACCCGCATTTGGGTGCCTTATTACATTGCGTTGTGTCTATTAGTTATTGCCAGTTTATTCAAAGACACGGTCGATCAAAAATGGCTAGAGTTTATTTTCTTTAAAATTACCTGGGTTTATAACTTATTTGGACCGCCGCAAATCAGCGAATGCATTAATTGCATGCCGTTGGGTGGTGCAGGTAATCACTTTTGGAGTGTAAACGCCGAAGAACAATTCTATTTAATTGCACCGCTGATTTTTATTCTGGTCTTTCAGTTTCGTTATCGTATATTGGTATGGGCGTTATTGGCAGGGTTGTTAATTGCTGCTGGAGCCTATGGTGCAATTACTTTGGGTGTGCTCGCGGCGATCTTTTTTTCTCGCCGAATGGAATGGGTTATTCGTTGGGAATTTAGACTCATCAGCTTGTTGGTCTGTATGGCTGCTGTGACAGGCTTATTTGTCTTCGATAATTACGCGGTGTTTGCGCCCTTTGCCGCAATTTCACTGGTGTTGTTTTTAGCAATTCCCGGTAAAAAACATACTCTGGGTACATTGCTTGGTGGAATGTCGTATCCGTTGTATTTGAATCATTGGTTGGGTGCGGTTTTTTTTGGTGCGGTTTTCAAAAAGCTCAATCTTGAAAATCAAACACTTGAAAATTTAGCTGCGGTGGCGATGAGTTACACGATGGCGGCTTTCTTATTTTGGTTTATTGAGCGTCCTATTCTTGCCAATCGCAACGAGTTTTACAGTCATTCTCGCGGTCTGTGGTGCGCGGCAACTTCTTATCTGTTGGTATTGATGGGTTTGGCGGTTGGTCTTTATATGCATCTATCTTGGTCGATGCTGGTTATTGCCGGAATATTTTTAGTCTCAGCGGTTGTGTTATCGGTGAAGCTGACAACAGATCAGTTGCAGCTTCGCATGGCGATGCACAATACTATTCGGTAATTTCTGTTCTCTGATTAAATCACGAATGAATTAATCAGAGGTTCCTTTGGGTACCTTTTTGTCCGAAGTCATACAGCTAGTCCGAAGCCACGCAGCACGCTGATAGTTGTAGATAGGATAGTTGTAGATAGATAGTTTAAGCATCAATATCTTTTTGGGTTTAAACATCAATAGTTTCTAGCGTTTAAACATCAATAGGCAATTCCGTAGAGTCTTTGGCTTTTTTCATAACAAAGCTCGACTGAACGCCGGTGACACCGGTGAGTCGAGTGATCTTTTCCAACAAAAACTGCTGGTAAGCTTCCATATCCTTCACAATCACCTTCAATACGTAATCGGCGGCTTGGCCGGTGATTAAGTAGCACTCTTGTACTTCCGGAAAGTTAGCAACCTCAGACTCGAAGTATTCGAATCGCTCGGGTGTATGTCTGTCCATGCTGATGTGAATCAGGGCCGTAAGTGTTAGCCCCAGGGGTTTGGGTCTGAGAAGAGTAACGGTCTGGCCGATGATTCCCGCGTCTTTTAGCGCCTTCACTCGTCTGGAGCACGGCGACGGCGACAGGCCTATCTTTTCAGCCAGTTCTAGATTACTGAGGCTGCCGTTTTTCTGGATTTCGCTGAGAATACGTCGGTCGGTACGGTCGAGCTTGATCATAGGGATCTCCAAAACATGACTAACTGAGGTGGATCTTGTTCGATCGTAATTGTGTCGAAGTTGTACGGCTATAATTAGCTAATATTTTTAATATTCGTAGTGAGTTGTTGCTTAAAAGTAAGAATATTTCTGTAAATTTAGCACAAAAAGCCCTTTTTAGTTAGCTACAATAGCTTCATCGAAAGGAAGCTGTGTTAACCAAAACCAGTAACCTGAGCCCACAAGGCTCTTATAAAACCCATTTGATGGTAAAAAGCGACCCAAAAGGTTGCTAAGCTAGTCAAAAGATCATTGGACGGCCTTCTATGACCTAAAAATCTTTAGAAGGTTGTCCTTTTGTTATATTCGTCCGTATTCAATGCGTTTTTAAAGTCTATTGCTGAGAACACAACTATGTTCAATCATCAAAAATATCGTCGTTTTCCTGTGTTAAACAAACCCGATCGTGTTTGGCCATCCAAGCAAATCGAGTCGGCACCTATTTGGTGTGCGGTTGACCTGCGTGACGGTAATCAGGCGCTGATTGAACCTATGACCGTGGCGCAAAAACAGCGTCTCTGGAAATTGTTGGTGAAAGTTGGTTTTAAGCAAATTGAAATCGGCTTCCCATCGGCATCGCAGCACGACTACGATTTTTGCCGTTGGTTGATTGAAGAAAACCAAATTCCAGAAGACGTCACCATTCAGGTGTTGGTGCAGGCGCGCGATGAATTGATCGATCGCACCTTCCAAGCCTTAGAAGGCGCCAAGCGCGCGGTAGTGCATGTCTATAACTCCACATCGCCCGTACAGCGTGAAAAAGTATTCTCTTTGAGCAAAGAAGGCATCATTGAAATTGCTCAAAAAGGCGCGCGCAAAATTAAAGACAAGGCCGCGTTGCACACAGATTGCGAGTGGATCTTTGAATACTCGCCAGAGAGCTTCTCTAGCACTGAAGTGGACTTCGCCGTAGAAATTTGTAACGCCGTTATTGATGTTTGGGAGCCAACTCCTAACAACAAAGCCATTTTCAATTTACCGGCAACCGTAGAATGCGCGACACCTAACGTATTCGCCGACCAGATCGAAACCTTCTGCGACAAAATTAACCGTCGTGATTCGATTATTGTCAGTGTTCATACCCACAACGATCGTGGTTGTGGTGTCGCCGCCGCCGAGCTTGCCTTACTTGCTGGTGCCGATCGAGTTGAAGGTACCTTGATGGGCAATGGCGAGCGCACCGGTAATATGGACATTATCACCATGGCGATGAATTTATACAGCCAAGGTATCGACCCTGAGTTAGATCTTTCTAACGCGGATGAAGTTGTGCGCGTTGTTGCCGAATGTACGCAAATCGAAGTGCATCCACGTCATCCTTGGGTGGGTGAATTGGTCTACACCGCGTTTTCGGGCAGTCACCAAGACGCCATTCGCAAGTGCTTAGCGCAGCAAGATCCTAACGAACCATGGGATGTCGCTTACTTGCCAATTGATCCACGTGATATTGGCCGCGATTATCAATCCATTATTCGTGTTAACAGCCAGTCTGGTAAAGGCGGTGTTGCCTACGTACTTGAGCAAGATTACGGTTTGTCTTTGCCTCGTTGGATGCAGATTGAAGCCAGTCGAGCGGTACAGCGTTTTGCCGAAACTTCAGCGAAAGAAGTGAGCCCTGCGCAAATTTGGGAAATTACCAAAGAGTCGTTTATGGCTTCTGCAAATGTCTATCGCTTGCAGAGTTATTCGTTAGATCGTGCTAACGACCTTGAAGCGATTCAGGCAACCATCAAAACCGAGAACGGCGAAGAGCTAAGTATTAAGGGTAAAGGTGAGGGTGCCTTGTCGGCGTTTTGTAATGCCTTAGAAAAAGCCCTTGATCTTAATATTGAGATTGTTCATTACGACCAGCATGCGGTTGGTTCGGGTACCGATGCAACCGCCGCCGCGTATTTACAGGTGAAAATCGACGGCGAGCGTTACAACGGCATTAGCCAAGATCAAGACACCATTAGTGCAACATTAAATGCCATTTTGGTGTGTGTTAACCAAGCCTCCAGTCATCAAACCTGTTCTGTTGAAGTTGTTGCTTAAACAAAAAAAGCCGCTTAATGCGGCTTTTTTTATATCATTAATTTAAGACTGCTTTACAGTAAAAAATAAGAGCCATCTTAAGCAACCTCTGGTTAACTCATCCATGAATTAATCAGAGGGGAGAAATTGAAAATGCGATTTCCAATTTCTTCACAATTTCAACCACTCACCGTTCTTGAAATTGGCGACACATCCTTGTATCACCGGAAACTCGGGATTAACTAGAGTTTCCTTAATTCAATTATGTTAGCGACTTTTATTTACTGTTCTACGGTCAATAAAAATCGTAAAGACAAAGCGATTATTTGTCGATTTGCAAAACCGAATTGCACGTCGAGGCCACTCGGTCTTTAATGCCTGTCACTTAAGCAATGCGAGCAAGTGTATCAACAATGCTGCTCATAATGGCGTTGTGCATTTCAGATTTTAAATCACCATTTGCATCGAAGGCTTCATGAGCACTTGGGATCGCCAGCTGTTGACCAACAACGTTCACATTAATGTGCGAAAGCAACAAACGGAGTGGATCTAAAGCGCGAAGACCGCCTAAACCACCCGGTGAAGTTGCACAAATAGCCGCAGCCTTATTATCAAAACATACCAAGCGTGGTTCGTCTTTTTCGTAGGGGCGAGATAGCCAATCAATGGTGTTCTTTAAAATGGGTGTAATGGTTGAGTTGTATTCGGGCGAGGCAATAAAAAAACCGTCTGCATTTCTGAAATGTTCTTTCAATAATTTTGCAGTTTCTGGTGCGCCCGATTCTGCTTCAATGTCTTGGTTAAAAAGAGGCATTGGGTATTCAGCAAGATCGATAAATTCAGCATCGATACCTTTTTGCGAAGCAATTTTACAAGCGGCTTTGGCAAGTAAAGTATTGTAAGAATCTTTTCGGGTTGAACCGGATAAAAACAAAATGCGTTTGCTCATTTTAATTTAGCTCTGAATTTTTGAAATGAATTTTGGCTTTAAATATGTGAGTTATTATAGAGATTTAATATTCGATTTCTAACCGAAATAACTGCTGTTGTTCATCGTCTTAGTTGAAGGAACCAGACTCTAAAGCCCTATCAAATATTTTGAATTTTTGTTTTATTAGGAGTTATTTATGGATCTTAAATTGTCGGGGAAATTAGCACTCATTACTGGTTCAACCAAAGGTATTGGATTTGCCACGGCTAAGTCCCTAGCTAAAGAAGGGGCAAAGGTTATTATCAATGGCCGAAGTGAACAATCTGTTACCGCTGCCATTGAAAAAATTACACAAGAAAACCCCACTGCCGAATTAAAAGGTTTTGCCGGAGATATGGCGAACGCGACCGATGTAGAAAGACTTAAAAAAGAATTTCCCAAATTGGATATTTTGGTAAATAACATGGCGATATTTGAGCCGAAAACATTTAGGAACCTCTGATTAACTCATCCATGATTTAATCAGAGGACAGAAATTGAAA
>CALMJT010000102.1 GCA_937864365.1 uncultured Alteromonadales bacterium
GGCGACACATCCTTGTGTCGCGAGAAACTCTAGGTTAATCAGAGTTTCCTATAAATTTGTTCTTACATTTCAATAAGTTAAATTGATAATCACAAATGTAGGACACTATTTATTCATTATTTATTCATTTAGTTTATCTTATTTATTAACTGTAGAGAAACCTTCAAAGTTAAAATTCGCTAAAAACTATTTAACCAAAACTTCTTAAATTCATGTATTTATCCAAGCAGAATTATTTAAACGTAATAAAAATAGTGTTTTTATTTTAGAGGTTGTTCAATCAAAATCGTTAGTGTTAATAAAAATTCACACCTCAAAATACATACAACCCTATGTTTTTATTGAATTTTTAATAAAATACAGACCATAAATAGAATTTTGCAAAAAAGAAAAATAAATTATCAAATATGATAACTATCAACAAAAAAAGTAGAGCCAAAGATTGAATGGAAGATTACAAAAAGTGATGTAAAAGCGTGTAAATTTTTAGTAATGCAACTGAAACAAAAAATATCAGCAAGCCAAATTACAATTATTGCTACATAACTTAAAAAATTAAGTCAATAGCAGAAATCCCCAGAGTTATGATTTAACTCCAGGGATTAAAATAAGCGCCGTGTATTTTGAGTTAGTTTTAAAAGATATTAAGCGGCAGAATCTAGCTGGTAGCCAATTTTTCGAGACTGATCTTTAATTTTAAACTCTTCAGCCAAGCCTGCACTCGCGTCAAAATAACGCAGACCACTCATATGGCGAAAGCTTTCTTTCTTTTGCTCAAACCAGTCACTTTCAAACACAACTTCAACTTCGTTAAGTGGTGCGTAGTGGCTAATCGGATGATCATCGTCGATTTGAAACCAATACAAATCGCAGCCATCAACTGTGTATTCTAGACCGCGATTGATTAATCCTTCAACCAAGTTTTTTAAAGCTGGATCACGTTTTTCAATTGCCGCATTGATGACAGTAGAATTATTTAAATCAAAAGCCAACTGACCGTGATGAAACTTACGCAAACGTACAGCAATATGTTTTAGCATTGATTTCTCTTACACTATTTTTAATCAATTTATTTTATTTAGCGGGAATATTCCCACCCATTCGAATTGATAATTCGTGAAAATACATTCACTTAAATTGCATTTAAATAAAACACGCAACAAGGAAAAATAATCGTCGATTGGTAACCAATGAAAGGTTAAAGCGTAGAATCGCCTGAAAAACCAACCGCTTGATCTAGAAAGACCGAAACTGTAGAACTCGTAAACGAGAAATATACGCAATTATTGAATTCATAGCCAAAAGATTGATGACAAAAGATGAAGGCAGAGTAGTATTCAAGCGCATACTTGCTTTATTATAACCAAATAACATCAAGAAGGAAGAGTTTAATCTCAATTAAATGGCCCTAACTTGATAAATTTTTCGTTTATATAAGAAAATATATCTGCAAACGGTCAAATTGCCAGCAGACAAACGTAAATTTCGATTCACAAGATAAATATAGTAAACAGTTTGATAACACTTATGTCCAAATTGACGCATTTAAATAATCAAGGCGAAGCTCACATGGTTGATGTGAGTGAAAAACAAAATTCAAAACGCACTGCAATTGCACAAAGCATCGTGAATACAACTGAAGAGGTTATAAACCTCATCGAAACTAACAGTTTAAAAAAAGGGGATGTATTAGCCGTTGCAAGAATTGCCGGTATTCAAGCGGCAAAAAAGACATCCGAGCTTATTCCGTTATGCCACCCTCTTATGATTTCCTCCACCGAAATTCACACAGAAATTTTACGAGAAACATACCAAATAAAGATCACTGCCACGTGTAAAATAAACGGACAAACTGGCGTAGAAATGGAAGCATTGACCGCTGCCAGCATTGCCGCGCTTACCGTTTACGATATGTGCAAAGCTGTTGATAAATCTATGACCATTAGCGATACCAAATTACTTGAAAAACACGGCGGTAAATCTGGAAGCTGGAATGCTGCTAACTGAGAATTTCTTTGATGATTAAAATTTTATTCTTCGCTCGGCTTAAAGACCAATTAAATTGCTCAGGACTCAACTTAGAAATAAACGATCTTGATAATCAAAGTTCTATAACCATCCGCAAGCTACTGGACTATTTATTCAATAAAAATCCGTCTTGGCAATCAACTTTTGAACACCAACAGGTGTTTATAGCTGTCAATCAAGAAATTGTTGGACGCGAAACAACAATAAAAGATGGTGATGAAGTTGCTTTTTTCCCACCGGTAACCGGCGGGTAAAATATCAAAAGCTACTTTAAAAAATTTAATGTTTTGACATTCTACTGAGATAAACTCTCTAACTTACCCAACTACCACTAAATTGACATGATTAATATACACATTCAAGAAGCTGACTTTGATCACTCCGAATTATATAACGGTTTACGATCAGCAAACACACCGCCAGGAGCTGTAGTCACCTTCACGGGTTTAGTTAGAGATTTTTCCAGCCATGGCGATGTTCAGGCTATTTATCTTGAACATTACCCAGCAATGACCGAGAAGACACTGCACAAAATTGCCGTGACCGCTCAAGAACGTTGGCAATTAGAAAATATCGTTATTGTACACAGAGTCGGAAAAATTACCGCCAGAGAGCAAATTGTATTTGTGGGTGTTGCAAGTTTACATCGCAAAGAAGCATTCCAAGCCTGCGAGTACATCATGGACTACCTGAAAAACGACGCCCCCTTCTGGAAAAAAGAAATTACGCCAACCCACGAACTTTGGGTAGAAAATAAAAAGAGTGACAGTGAAGCGTTGGATAAATGGCGTTAAATTTACAACGAATTCCGAACAATCTAACTCCAATAAATCTAACTCCAATAAATCTAACTACAACAAATCAAACTCTGAGACATCTAAAACTCTTAATAAATTATTTACTAATGCTTTAGTAGTGCAAAATAGTAGTACATAAAATAAAAGTGTAAAAACAGCCACACAAAACAAGTAACAAAAAGCTAGGCAAAAAACTCTTATGCTACGCTCTTTTATTTTTAATAAAAAACCAACTCCTCATGAAACAAGTTAATGGTATCAGCTGTTAGTACAAACCAGAAAGATAAGATCCAGAAAAATAAGATATCTAGACACTACGCTTTAGCAGCTTAAAAAAGTATTAGCTTAGAAAATTCTACACTGCAGTAAAACCCTAGCCCTTTACCTAAAATACATCCCATTACTTTAATAACACAACCAGGGTCAGGCCATCTCACCTTCGACATAAACTTAATAATTAAGCAATCTAATAAAAGTCGATTACCAATCAGGTATTTTTTTATTAACGCACTTTTCAATTAATTAGATATAAGACACTGGTTCTTATAAGTTGATGGCTAACTGAAAATAATTTACAAAAATAAAAAAAACGTATCCAAATGTTTAAATCATTCACAAACAATGACTTCTGTAGAACCACCAGCAGTTCACATAAAAACAGACATAAAGCTTTTAGACATTAGGTTTTCAGACACCAACTCTTGCAAATGCATCAGATATTGTCATTCAGTAAATTTCTTAAAAAACTTGTTTTATAATTATTTTAAGATTAATAAGTCTTGTATCATCATCAATTCACTTATCTTTCATTTAATCAGAAAATGAAAGTGAACAAAGTAATCATCGGTTTCTTGAAAACCTCATTCCTTGATAGTCACCAACATTGATAACTTTTTCCTCAGCTGCCAAATACTCGAAGCAAATAATGACTATCTTAGCGATTACAGCCTATGAAGATTACCGTTTGCTTCGATAAAATGAGAAACATTATCGTCAGTTTTATGATGAAGTGATCCAAGAATAGGCAACTTAAGAATAAGGACAATATAACCTTTTATCGTTCAGTGTAGTCGAAAATGCTCTAGAAAATACTGTGATAGAGAGCCTCTAACGCGCTTATTTATAATGACTAATTAGGGATAATTTTCATGAAAACACAGACTTTGTTGAAAAGAACTTTTTATTAACTGCAAAGTCAAAATTTGTGGGCTATTATAGCTCTCAGGCCATGGTTCTGGTTGAGATTAATTATCTTTGTCTGTTTTAGTCCTAATTCGGGTTAACAGACACTGATTTTTCATCCTAAAGTACCATGTTTTTAGTGAATTCACTTTCCTATTATTGTGATGTCTTCGGACTTCATTTATATAACAAAAAACGAGGTAATTATCATGTGGACTAAACCAGCTTTCCAAGATATGCGCATCGGCTTCGAAGTTACTATGTACTTCGCAAACCGTTAATAAACCGAACTTGGTTTAGGTGGTGGTGTTTTGAGCAGTAATACCACCACTGATCCTTTTCAAAAAATACTGCCCTATCAGTCTCGTCAATTCAGTATCTTTAAAACACAGATGTTTAACGATACACGGTTACTTAACTCAGCATTTTATTTCACGATGACTGAGAATAAATAACAATTCTACCGATGAGCTCTTCTATAAAAACTACAATAATTAACATTGAGCTATTTCAAATCAGATTTCCCAATTTTCTTGCGCTTAGAATCTCTATATTCTCTGTTACTTCTATGAATAAGAAAACCGAAATTAACGTACAAATGTTTGGTCTGTATTTATGAAAATTCATGTTCTTGGGTCCGCAGCCGGCGGAGGCTTCCCTCAATGGAATTGCAATTGCGCGAACTGTAAAGGCTATCGCGACGGTACTTTGAATGCGAAAGCACGAACTCAGTCTTCCATTGCCATCAGCGACGACGGTATCGACTGGATTCTATTTAATACCTCCCCAGACATTCTTACTCAACTTGCTAATTTTAAAGCCATGCAACCTGCTCGCGCGATTCGCGATACGGGTATTGCGGGTATTGTGTTAATGGACAGTCAAATAGACCATACCACTGGCCTATTAATGCTGCGAGAAGGGTGCCCACATGAGTTGTGGTGTACCGACATGGTCTATCAAGACCTCACCACAGGATTCCCTGTTTTCAATATGCTTAAACACTGGAACGGTGGTTTAAACAGACACACCATCAATATTGAAGACGGCAAAAACAGTTTTGAAGTGTCTAAAGTACCTAATGTACGCATGACGGCAATTCCACTGCTAAGTAGCGCGCCGCCCTATTCACCGCATCGTGGCAATCCACATCCGGGTGATAACATTGGTATTTTGGTTGAAAATCTGCGTAACAATAAAACGCTTTTCTACGCACCGGGTCTTGGCAAAATTGAAGATCATTTAAAGCCAATCATGGAAAACGCTGATTGTTTATTAGTGGATGGAACACTCTGGCAAGAAGACGAAATGATTATTGCAGGTGTTGGCGATAAGCTCGGCGTTACCATGGGTCATTTACCGCAATTCGGTGAAAATGGCATGCTTAATTATTTAGATACTTTAAATAAGCCTCGTAAAATTTTGATCCATATAAACAACACCAACCCAATTCTCGATGAAGATTCGCACCAGCGACAAATTTTAAAAGAACATAATGTTGAAGTCGCTTTTGACGGCTTAGAGTTCGAACTTTAAGTTTGCTCTTAGCTATTAGAATCCAACTTATTTAGAGATAAAAAGAGGCTAACATGACCGATCAAAGCCCAGCACCGATGAGCAAAGAAGAATTTGAGCAAGCGCTAAAAGCGAAAGGTGCCTTCTATCACACCCAACACCCTTATCACATTGCCATGTACGACGGCAGTTGTACGCCCGAACAAATTCGTGGCTGGGTAGTAAACCGGTTTTATTACCAAGTACGAATTCCGGTAAAAGACGCGGCAATTCTTGCCAACTGTAATGATCGTGATACCCGAAGAGAGTGGATTCAACGCATTCTCGACCACGACGGCCACGGTGGCGCCATCGGCGGTATTGAAGCTTGGCTGCGTTTAGGTGAAGCAGTAGGCTTAAAGCGAGAGGAAATTCTCTCTCACGAGCATGTATTACCCGGCGTTCGTTTTGCGGTAGATGCCTATGTGAATTTCGCACGTCGCGCTTGCTGGCAAGAAGCGGCTGCATCATCGCTTACCGAATTGTTCGCACCAACCATTCACCAAAATCGTTTAGATACCTGGCCTAAGCACTATCCTTGGATTAAAGAAGAAGGTTATCAATACTTTCGCCAGCGCTTAAGCGAAGCTCGCCGCGATGTGGAACACGGTTTACGTATTACCCTAGATTATTTTAAGACTCGTGAGCAGCAAGAACGTATTCTTGAAATTTTGCAGTTTAAGTTAGATGTTTTGTGGACCATGCTCGACGCCATGACCATGGCCTATGAATACAATCGTCCGCCCTATCACACGGTGACATCCGAGCGTGTTTATCACAAAGGTTTAGGACAATGATTGATCAAATTCCAGCGCTTGAAACGCTTTTTCGTTTTCAGTGGGAAGAAGCTCAGCAGGCTTACGTTCTGCTTTACCCAGAAGGCATGGTAAAGCTCAACGGCCCCGCCGGTGAGGTTTTATCGATGGTTGACGGTCAGCGAACCACCCAAGAAATCATCCATTTATTGAACGAAAAATATCCTGATGCAGGAGGCGTCGATAACGACGTTATGGAGTTCATGAAAGAAGCACAGAGCCAACACTGGATTCGGTGGATTGAGTCATGAGCGGCTCTTGCACCACCAAACCAACACCGCCCCAAACCCATGGGGCGCCCTTCTGGCTGCTGGCGGAACTAACCTATCGCTGCCCACTTCAGTGCCCTTATTGCTCTAACCCCAAAGACTTTGCCGGTTACACCAACCGCGAGCTAACCACCGATCAATGGATTTCCGTGTTTGAGCAAGCGCGAAAGCTTGGGGCGGTACAATTGGGCTTTTCAGGTGGCGAGCCTTTGGTACGCCAAGACTTAAGCAAATTAATCTCCGCCGCACGAGGCATGGGTTATTACACAAACCTAATTACCTCGGGCGTGGGTTTAAATGAAACCAAAATAGAATCGTTTAAAAAAGCTGGATTAGATCATATTCAAGTAAGTTTTCAGGCCAGCGACGAAAGCGTTAACAACATGCTGGCAGGCTCGCACAAAGCCTTCCAACAAAAGCTCGCCATGGCAAAAGAAGTGAAAGCCAATGGCTATCCCATGGTTTTAAATTTTGTCACCCACCGCCACAATATCGACAAAATTGATCGAATTATCGAGCTGTGTATTGAGCTGCAAGCCGATTACGTAGAATTGGCGACCTGCCAATATTATGGATGGGCCTTTGAAAACCGCCAAAGCTTAATGCCAACCAAAGCGCAATTAGAGCGTGCTGAAGCCATTACCAATCAATACCGCGAAAAGCTTATTCAAGAAAAAAATCCAATGAAGCTTATTTTCGTGACTCCAGATTATTACGAAGAGCGGCCCAAAGCGTGTATGAATGGTTGGGGACAAATATTTTTAACGGTTGCACCCGACGGCCAAGCATTACCTTGCCACAGCGCGAGAATGCTGCCCATTGAATACCCAAATGTTTTAGATCATTCCCTCGAATACATCTGGAACGAATCACCGGGCTTTAACAAGTTCCGCGGCTATTCTTGGATGAAAGAGCCTTGTGCGTCTTGCGACGAAAAAGAAAAAGACTTTGGCGGCTGTCGTTGCCAAGCGTATATGTTGACAGGAGAAGCAGAGAATACAGACCCTGTTTGCGCAAAATCGCCAGAACACAAACAAATTATTGCCGCGCGTAACGAGGCAGAATTACCGGTACAAAACAAGTTTATTTATCGTAACGAGAGAAACTCGAAAGACTACGTGACTGAAAATAATCTTCTGATCGCTACCGACTCATCATTGGACGAGTAATTATCAAGTTAAAAGTCTGTTGATTCTGATCGACAGACTTTTAACTCACCGCTTTCTGCTTTATTCTTTTAATTCTTTCAACTCCCTTCATTCTTCTAACTCTTTAAGATCACATACACGGCGATGTTGACTCTTCAAAAATAGTGTTTAGGAACCTCTGATTAACTCTTCTATGATTTAGTCGGAGGACAGAAATTGAACATGCGATTTCTAATTTCTTCATAACTTCAATTACTTACCGTTCTTGAAATTAGCGACATCAATAATATGTAAATTTGTCAGGCGTCAATAAACGTTTCAATTTAACATCAGACATCTGAAACAGTTTTAGAAACCGATAACGAAAAAGATGCTTATTTAATATTGAAGAGTATTTATCAGAAACTGCTAAAACAAAAATCAGCTGAAATTTCACTTAAGAATTCTGTATTACAGCCGATAAAAGACTTGCAAGAGTGGGATCAAGACACCAGCGTGAAATCTTAACAAGCCAAACATTCTTATTAAAAATGTTGAGAAAATATCTAAGAACGATAAAGACCGCGTTATTTATACACTACAATGCGCCTTTGTCTGAGATATTTAAGCAATTCCGCTTGGGTGCTAGTATTTTTTTTGTTGGCATGGTTGGCGTATACGCTGCCAAACAAATTCCTTCGTCATTAACCCAAGAAGCTCTCTTGGCAATTTCACTTCTTACCGTTTCAATCGGTTTTTTAATCGCAATTTTGGCTCATATCAGAATGACGATTTCTAGAATTTTGCGTTTTATTACCGGAGGCTCTGACTAACTCCTCCATGATTTAATCGGAGCTTTTTAAGGTTAATCCGGCAATTTTTTTAAACTGTAAATATCGTATCGACTAGACCGCCCCAGCTGTTGAGTATTGGGTTTTACGCTCGCCAAAAACGGGGCAATTTTAGGTCTTTTCACCACCACGCGATATAACGCGGCTTGTAAAGCAAGCTCTAGCAGTTGATCGCTATCTTCATCGTTTCCCACTAACGAATGGAAAAATTGCATTTCTTTTTTTACCGAGGCACTTTTTTTTCGCTCAGGAAACATTGGGTCCAAATAAACGACATCGTATTTTTCATTGCAACTGATCTTAGCTGTGAGTATTTCGATGGCATTTCCAGTCTGTAATGAAATTCTCCGGGCAATTTCAGCAACCTCAAAAGAATCACTGCAACGCGCTCGCTCAAGACCATCGTTTAATAATTCAAAGACTACAGGATGGCGCTCTATTAACGTTAAAGAGGCTCCTAGACTTGCCAACACGAATGCGTCACCACCAAGACCTGCCGTGCAATCACAAATGTGTATATCGGATTTTGTTTTATTAAAACCAACCGCTTTAGCAATTAACTGCCCTTTTCCACCACCAAAAAGTCTACGGTGATTGGCAGCCCCCACTTCAAAATTCACAATGACAGGATTTACTTTTTTAGCGGCTAAATTCTCTAATACCAAGCCTTGCTCGGTATATCTTAATAAAAAGTCGGTCTCTTCTGAAAACGCGCCTAGGTCTTTTTCTTCTATTAAAGAAACTTTTAATCGTGCAGCAAGCGCTTCAGACTCAGAAAGAAAAGCCTTATTTGCTAAAACCTTATAATCGCTAAAACCTCGAACGTTCAACCAATGCTCCAATTTTATACATTTAGTAAAAAAACTATGTTTTTGTAACCATTTTGCAACAATAATCTTGAAAAATTTACCTATGCCTACCTATTTTTTATTTCATCTCTAAATATCATGCTCAAAAAAATTCTTGCAGTTCTGCTCGCAACATTAAGCCTATGCGCATCGCTTGTACCTTATCAAGCACTGGCGCAAACACAAAGCTCAAAACCCAATCTACTCTTTAAAATGACTGGCTCCAATACCATTGGCGCTCAATTGGCTCCAGAATTGGTTAAGGCTTTTTTGGAAGAAAAAGAATTCATCCAAGTTCGAATCGAACCCAGTAAGATCGATAACGAATATACTGTTTTAGCCCTGAATCCTTCGACCGGTCAATATTCATCGGTTGAAATTGCTGCCCATGGTTCTAGCACGGGTTTTAAAGCTCTACAGAATTTAAAAACCGATATCGCAATGGCTTCGCGCAGCATTAAAGAGTCTGAACTACAAGCTTTACGCGTGTTAGGTGATCTGGAAAGCTTCGAGTCCGAGCATGTTATTGCCATTGACGGTTTGGCGATCATCGTTCATCCCAAAAACCCAATAAATGAATTAACCATTACGCAAATCGCCGAAATTTTCAGCGGAAAAATTAACAATTGGTCACAAGTTGGCGGTAAAGATCAACCTATTTCAATACACGCTCGTGACAATCAATCCGGTACCTGGGACACCTTTAAATCACTGGTGTTAATGGACGATTATACCTTGTCAAACAATGCATTACGGTATGAGTCGAACGATCAACTGTCTGCCATGGTAGCTCGCAACGAATACGCCATTGGCTTTGTGGGATTAGCCTCCGTGAATAAGGCTAAGGCCTTGGGCGTATCGGATCATGAAACTAATTCGATACCACCACTACAAATCACCGTTGCAACAGAAGATTATCCCTTGTCACGGCGCTTGTTCTTATACACTCCACAAACTCAGCAAAAATCTATCGTCAAAGAGTTTTTAAATTTTGTGCAAAGCACTCGCGGACAACTGATTGTGGGGGATATAGGTTTCGTTTCGCAAACCCCCATTGCGATTCACGTAGATAAACATCAAGGACCGGACGATTACCTGAAAATTACCGAAAATGCACAACGCCTTTCCGTTAATATTCGATTTAACGAAGGCAGCTCACTGCTGGATAATAAAGCGAAACACGACATTCAGAGACTGGTCGATTTAATGTCACTACCAGAATATCAAAATAAAGAACTCTTACTGGTGGGTTTTGGTGACGCAAAGCAAACGCCAACGCGTGCGACGGTGTTGTCCAAACTCAGAGCGATTGCGGTAAAGTCAAGGCTGCACGAAAACGGGATTCAAGTTGCGCCCGTAACCGGATTTGGTCACTTTAATCCTGTGGTTTCAAACGATGGCGAAAGAAAATTAAAAAATCAAAGAGTTGAAGTTTGGCTGATTTAATTTCTCTGTTCTCTGATGAATTCTGACCTCTGATTAATTCTAGGATGCGTTAATCAGAGACTACTCTGGCTTTTCAGCAAGCTACCCATAAGGAATTTGAGGCTTCAAGGAAGAAGTTGTTTTTATTTCGATCAAATTTACCTTTCAGTTCTCGTTAACGAGCCAATCCGATTTCCCGATCCAAGCTCTATAGCCATAGATTTTTCTCTGAGCAAGAAGCCGAAAAGTCGATTTTGTAGACTAACTTTGAGGTGTGGCAGCGTGACTTTCTGGCTCTGCTTGCAATTCAAAGTTTTGACACGAGCTAACCACAAAAAACTTGTCGTACTGTTGTTCTGCATTCAGCTGTAACTTGACAAGGTATCGGTTATTTTTACGGAGGATAATCGGGCAGACCGAAAAAGGCACATCGATAATAAAATTCTCCGGCACCTGTTCAATCCTGCCATCAACCAGAGCTAAACGGGTGAAATAATAACGAACCGCCTCAGCGGCAAACACGCCACTGGACGATAACGAGGTATTGACTTGATTGATGGCGTTATCAAGCTCGGCAAGAATAACGGTATTGTAGGCCTCTAAAGGCTCAGGTGACTGCTGGTCAACTGAGTTAGAGTCACCTTGCGCAGACGTTATATCCGCGGAATTTTCCGTATCATTATCTTGAGCCTTTACCGTTGCAAGTGGACTTAAAGCCACGTAACCGCCGATAAACACTATTCCCAGCTGAACGAAAGATTGTTTAACCCGTGTCTTCAAGTGGTACATCCCTAAGTACATAAAACTCTCTCGAATCTCTCAAAAGCTAACTGGATAAAGACCATAGACTCCATGATCTACGCGTAAGTTTAAAATTCACATCATTGAACCGGTCAATAATACCAAAGCGTCTTATCAAACAAGCATAGGTTGTTATTTTTATTCCCATAAATCGTAGAAAATATGAGCAATCTAGAGCCCATCCAGCGTATCTATTTAAACTCTGGTTGAAATATAGGTAGCCGCAGAAAATACAATTGTTGCTGTCATAAATCAAAGTAAACTAAAGCGAGCTCAATCAAAAAGACGAGTGACTTTACTTTTGTTGGAACCCTAACTTTAGTAGGATTACTTGACAGCATTCGAGAAAAGGCGAGTTTATGATCAATTCATGCATCGGTTTATGCCAACAATACCTAAAGCGCAAAATTGCTCTCGCATATAGGCCAGTCTTAGGCTTTGCCGTAATCGCCGCGATGGGTCTTTCTGGTTGCCAGAATTACGAAGTAACCCTAAATGAAAAAGAGGTTTACACGCCGCCGCAAGTTATTACCGCTCTAGAATTTGACGATGCAGCCTTAGAAAACTGTATTAGCCTATTTATTGAAGAAAATGGCGTAACCGAATATGGACAGTTAAGTAACTTGGTGTGTACACACGCAGGCATTGAAAACTTGAAAGGAATTAATCGCTTCAGAAAACTTAAGCAAATTAATTTAGCCGATAATCAAATTAAAGACCTAGCGCCATTGCAAGGTTTGAGCAGTCTCGAAAAACTTTCGATTAAAAATAATCAAATTAAAGACGTACAAACCTTATTAAACTTACCCAAATTACAGTACTTAGACTTATCCGGTAACGATCAGGTGTTGTGCGAAGATGTGAAATTACTAGAGCGTGTGGCGGGTATAGTAGTGATTGCGCCGGAGCATTGCCAATAAACACACTGGCAAAAAAATTTAAGTTATCGGGTCATTTAAGATCAAGCAAGGCGAAAATTCAGCAAAGAATCAATTGCTAACATTAAAAAGCGCTTCCAGCTGAGCGCTTTTTAATGTGTTAATCCGAGTACATCAGTTCGTGAACTCGTAATTCCAAGAACAACTCATTGCACACAAAGGATGAATAAACCAATCCGACTAAAAATTAAATAAAGGTATTACTAAAAAATTTGAGTATCTAAAGAACCGGTAAACATTAAACCTACGATATTGCGTTGCTGATGCATTACCTTCATCTTTACCGGATTATCGTTAACAACCCCAGATACTTTTCTGAAGACGACACTAACTTCTGTTCCTACCGGTGGCTTGACATCGACATCGAGCATTACAGAAGCGCCGCCATCGGAGATATCTTTAGCGTAGCCAACCATGGTGCCAAACGTTGGATGCGTCAACTCAACCCGAATTGACGTAGGACGTCTTTCAAACCGACGACGTTCGTCCATTCATTAACTCCTTCTATCTTGTATTCACGGACATCAGATTCAAAAAAAGAAAAGCGGTAGCAAATGCTTTATGAATCGACGTTAAATAATAACATGTTGAATGAGTAATTTCGCTGTAAGAACTAAAGAGAATAAATTTTTTAAAAAAATACCAACACTCTAGCGACTAAAACCCACAATAAGCATAGCAAAAGACCTATAAACCGCGTGTTAGATCATCGATTTAATCACTATTTATTTAGAAAGGGTTTTTGTTTAACGCTTATTTACTACTGTTGGCTCCAGTTTTACGATTATTTATAAAAGGATTAACCCTGAGCTTCTAACACCCAACGGTGTTTATTAATCTCGAAAACGATAAGTAATTGAAATTACAACAAAATCAGAACCAGTATTTACTATTTCTATCTTGAATTAAATCGTTAGAAAGTTAATCGCTGTTTTTTAAAAATACATCGATCAATTCTTGGAGCCATTATCAACATCTACGAACCCAACAGGATGACGTTTATGACTCGCATACTAGGAAGCCAATATTCAAAATATTCTGAATACGCCATAAAATATTGTGAAATGCAGAGAAATATCGATTAACTCAAGAACCTCTGATTAACTCTGCCATGATTTAATCAGAGAGCAGAAATTGATAATGTAATTTCCAATTTTTTCACGATTTCAACCACTTACCGTACGTAGATTTGGTATTTTTAAAGCAGCTCGCAGACCTTCTCGTTCGAAAATAGATTGTGGCGAACAAAGAATAAACGTTAGTTCAAGTCTAACCAGTGAAAACCCTGATCTTGGCAGGCGTAATAAAGTGTTTCGAGTTGATTTTGCCAAGCACTAAACTGCTGCTCGACAATATCTAGCGAATTATTTTGCTGAGAAATGTGCGCGATAACCACATGACGGAGCTGATCTGAAAAAATACGCGCCAAAAAGTTCTCAGCCTGCGCATTACTCAAATGCCCCCAATTACCCGCAACGCGCTTTTTTAAACTGTAAGGATAAGGGCCTTGGGCCAACATCTGTGGATCATGATTGGCCTCTAAGACCAGTGCATGGCAATTCTGATAATGAAAGATCACATGCTCGGAAATACTGCCAAGATCGGTTAGAACACCTAACCGAAAATCTTGGTATTGAAAAATAAACTGAGCAGGCTCTCGGGCATCATGGGGCACGGCAACGGGAGTGACAAATACGTCACCTATTTGGAACGACTGATAACCCTCAATCGTTTGAACCGTTGGAACCTCGCCAAGCTTGCCGGTAACAAGAGTACCGGGCGTTAAATAGACGGGTAATTTGTACTTGCGAGCTAAGGGGCCAACACCTTTGATATGGTCACCATGTTCATGAGTAACCAGAACCGCGGTAAGATCAGAGGGTTTTAAGTCCAAGCGTTCTAAGCGAGCTACCGTTTCTTTAACGGTAAAGCCACAGTCTATGAGCAGTTTGGTTTCGCCTGCGGTAACAACAAGGCCATTGCCTTTGCTACCGCTGCCTAAGCTTGCAAATCTCAAGAATCTATCCTTAGAGATCGTTAAATAAGGTTATTCCTAATGGCACTTAACAACTGCTTGGCCTGTGCTTCGTCGATTCTGCGAGCGTAACCGTCACGAATGAAGACGTGAACTTCGTCGGCAGATTCACGAACAACCACTAAATACCCAGGAACATTTTTAAGCGGTGTTGTTTCTCTTGAGATGACATCTTTAAACAAAGAATCTCTTTCATTGGAGGCAGGTAAATTCTCCAGCACCTCAACAACGGTATAGGGCGAGGTCGGTCCGGCGTTTTTATCTACGCCAGAGAATAAACCGCCAACAGCGCGAATGCCGTTGCCAATCCATGAGCCTTTATTATCTTTAGGTTTTTGATATTGAGAGTAGAAAACACCCTTGTTACTGTCACGTCCCCAAAGATAGAAGCCTTCCTCTTCTAGCGCATGGTTCACACTGGCCCAGGCGCGTAGGTAGCTAATTTTCATCTTTAAGATAGGTTCTTCTGACTCGGTATAGCCAAGAACGACTTTATGTTCACCACCAATGGTTTGCGCTAGTAACGAAGACGAAGAACGCTCTAAATTACTGGCCAATACACTCGAAAGCTCGTCAATCATCCAAGCTTCTCGGGAATCGTCGGTAGAGGATTTCGGCCAAGGTAAGTTTGCTTCTGGCGTTTGGTTAGAAGGGACTTGGCTGTGCAACACATGAATTTCAGCACTTTCTGGCTGAATACCGGTTTCGATGCGCAACTGAAAACGGTCGAAATGCTCTTTATCGTCGGAAAACTGCAACCACGTAGTTTCTATTAAACCATCAGTGGCATCTGTATAGGCAACAGGAAGATCTTTATCACCCAAAAATTCACGTACCTGCGGCCAAACTTCCGATGGTGAATTTGAAACGAAAATCCACTGCCGACCGGAGAGCTTTTGAATCTTTACGGTATCTTCAAGAACAGAACTTGATAGTGGAATTGGGCGAGGCGCTACAAAGACTTGGGTGTAATCGTAGGTTGAATCTTCAATATTGGGAACCACATAAATTTCGGACAATCTTGGGTTTTTCTGATCGTGATCTGGTGCAAGTGGAGGAATCTCTTCCGCTTTTAGATATTCGTCACCGCGATTACGAAAAAACCCATCTTTGCCAAAGAAGGTTCCACAACCAGTGAGAAGACAGAGAGATGACGCAAGAACTACAACAGGAAAAGACTTAACCATGAAAGTACAAACAACGTGAAATTAATAGAGCTGGATGTATGACACCCAGCATGCAAAAAAACTCAATGAGATTTATAACGCGCCAGCGTTTTTAAGAGCATCGCGTAACGGCTGATGGAACTGATCAGCAAGATTGGTTAATGGTAGACGAATACCGTGACCAATTTTACCCATTTCGGCAACGGCCCACTTAACAGGAATTGGGTTAGACTCAAGGAATAAAGCCTGATGCAATGGCATTAAACTTTCGTTCAGTGCCCGCGCTTGCTCGGCCTGCCCTGACATCGCGAGAGCGCACAACTTCGCCATCTGATCAGGCACTACGTTGGCCGTAACACTAATGTTACCGTGACCGCCGGCAATCATTAATTCAACCGCGGTTGCATCGTCGCCGGAATACACCAAAAAGTCTTTACCAACCTGCGCCATAAGGTCGATCGCGCGAGGCACATCGCCAGTCGCTTCTTTAATACCAATAATGTTGGCCACTTTTGACAAACGAACAACCGTTTCGGTTTTCATATCAACAGCGGTACGACCAGGAACGTTGTACAGAATTTGTGGAATCGCCACAGACTTAGCAATCATTGAATAATGCTGAAATAAACCTTCTTGAGTAGGTTTATTGTAGTAAGGCGTTACCGATAAACACGCATCTGCACCAGCTTCTTTAGCGGCTTTACTCAACTCGATGGCTTCAGCGGTAGCATTTGCACCGGTACCAGCAATAACAGGAATGCGACCGTTTACTTGATTAACAATCTTAGCGATAACTTCACCGTGCTCTGCAACAGTTAAGGTTGCAGACTCACCGGTAGTGCCCACAGCAACAATGGAATCAGTGCCCTTTTCTACATGCCACTCAACCAACTCTTGCAACGATTTCCAATCTACTTGGCCATCGGCGGTCATGGGAGTAACTAGGGCTACAATGCTTCCTTTAATCATTACTGTGTCTCACTTAACTTGAAAAGTCGCTAATGGTACTTAGCTCATAAACCGGGCACAAGTTCTAACTCAAGAATTTTTTTTCACACCCTTGCTGTATGTTCCATACAAAGGCTCCGCTCCGGGCGGGCGAGTTTTAAACCGGCGATGAACCCACAAATATTGCTCTGGATATTTTCTAACTTGCGCTTCAATAAGATCGTTGACGCGCTGAATATCAGCCATTTCATCGTCGCTCGGGAAGTTTTCTAACGGCGGTAAGATCTCAACTTGGCAACGGCCGTCATCATCACGGCGATGAAAAATAGGCACAACCGGTACCTTGCCTAAACGCGCCAAGCGCGGCGTGGCGGTAATGGTTGCCGCCGGGATGCCAAAAAATGTGGCGAACACACCCTGTTTTATGCCGTAATCTTGATCGGGTGCGTACCAAAGAATTCTGCCAGAACGCATCACTTTAACCGCACCGCGAAGATCAGAACGATCAATCATTTTGCAATCGGAATTATGGCGACCGCGCGCTTTGCGCTGAACGTGGTCAAATACCGGATTTTTGTGGGCTCGGTACATCATATCGATTTTGGTGAAATACGGATTCACCACAGCACTCATGGTTTCAATGGTGGTATTGTGCATACTCAGCATCAAGGCACCACCCTCAAGGTTTTCGAGATATTCTAGGCCCGTAACATCACCAACATTTTTCAATCGCCAATGGGGTTGAAACCAACACATGCCCATTTCAAGACCGTTCATAGCGGTATGGAACAGGTTTTTTCTAAGCAACTGTTCGATTTCTTCGGGGCTTTTCTCAGGAAAGCACAACTGCAAATTTCTTTGCGCAATAAAACAACGACGCTTGGCAAATTTACGCGTAAAAAACGCCATAACATGGCCAATGCCTCTTAAAACCGGCAGCGGCAATTGTGAAAACAATTTCCACAATCCAATTAGAAACCAGGTCTTCCAATATTTGGGATGCGATAACGAAGGTGTTTTATCTGTCATTACAGGTCTATAAAGTTACGAATCAATAAATTAAATGCAAGCAAATAACGTTAAATCTAAAAGCGCCCTATCGACCAAAAGCACCCTTTGCCAAATTACGAATAGAAAAGGCACATCTTAAAATATCGAATTCAGACATTTGAGTCTTGAGCTTAATGTCACAATCTAATGGCCTATTTTTATCGAAATCACGCCCAATAAAGCTAATGTCTTTAAATAGAAAAGGTGGTTAACATTAACCACCTTCTTAGGTTACAGAATTTCATCTGTGCAACACGGCTTGAACCGAACGCGATTAAAAATTCGCTGTTACGAGCGGTGAAACTTCTTCGTCGTAATCAACGCCTTTAACACCAAAGCCAAACAACTTTAAGAATTCTGCGTTGTAGCTTTTGTAGTCGGTAAGTTCGAAGAGGTTTTCTTCAGTAACTTCCGGCCAAATGGCTTCCACCTTGGCTTGAGTTTCTGGTTTTAACTCACGGTCATCCATACGCAAGCGCTTTTGATCATCCAATCGCGGTGTATCGGTGTACAAACCTTCGGTAAACAAACGATACGCTTGCTCGATACAACCCTCGTGGGTTCCCTCTTCTTTCATAACCCTGTACAAAATCGAAATGTACAAGGGCATTACCGGAATGGCAGAACTCGCTTGAGTAACCAAAGCTTTTAATACCGAAACATGCGCCTTACCGTTTAAGCCTTGGAACTTGCTCGACATTTGCGCCGCAGCACGATCCAAATCTTCTTTGGCTTTACCAATGGTTGCTTTGCCGTAAATTGGCCACGTTAATTTTTCACCCAAGTAGGTGTAAGCGGTGGTTTGGAAGTTCTCAGCCAACAAATCGGCTTCTGCCAAGGCATCAATCCAAAGCTCCCAATCTTCGCCGCCCATAACCTTAACGGTTGCCGCAATTTCTTCTTCGCTAGCGGGCTCAACAGTAACGTCAGAGATTTTTAAGGTATCGGTATTTAAGTTTTTAGCAGTGTACGACTCGCCAATGGGCTTAAGCACTGAACTGTAGACTTCGTCAGATTGGGGATCTTTTCTGCGCGGCGCTGCTAGGCTATACACCACAAGATCGATTTTACCCATCTCTTGCTTGATGGTTTCAATCACCTGAGCTTTAGATTCTGAAGAGAAGGCATCTAAATTTAAGCTTTTAGAATACAAACCTTCTGCATTGGCGGCTTCTTCAAACGCGGCAACGTTGTAATAACCGGCTGAGGCTGTTTTTCTGTCGGTAGGGGGTTTTTCGAAGAAAACACCCAAGGTTTTTGCACCGCAACCAAAAGCGGCAGTAATGCGTGAGGCTAAACCGTAGCCAGTAGAAGCACCTAATACCAAAACGTTTTGTGGGCCATTGCTGACTTTGCCCTGAGCTTTCACATACTCAATTTGTTCTTTCACGTTCGCCGCACAACCCGTTGGGTGAGCATTAGTACAGATGAAACCACGAACTTTAGGTTTTATGATCATAATGTAGCCTTATTGTAGTTGTTCATGAATGCAGCAAAAGGCTCTGCTGCAGTCAGTGAATAAGAAACCGAGACTTGGTCAAAAAGCACGGAACCTTGCCGCGCATCCAATCAAGTGGCGAGATTATAAAGATGACAGCGCCAATCGCCCACGACTTCTTTAACAGAAACCAATGGATAAGCCATCTCGGTAATCATTTAACATTGTTTCGAAGTATTCAGAGCACGCACAATAAACCAACGCGAACTGGTGAAACCTCAAATTAGCACTCTATCTGTGGGCTAAAAACCGAATTGCAATCCATTCCAACATTACTTTTCGAATCCGTTATAATGCGCGCCCAACAGAGCCATATCCTGCTTAACCGCCAGGCTCACAACAACACGTGCCGAGACTTGATTGATTCAATGAGTTTTTTACGATTTAAAACCCCACACGCATGGACCCAAACCGTGCTTGAAGATTTTGATACGTTTCTTCAAGACCACGCCGCCGCCGAGAAAAAAGCCTCGGGCATGGCGGTGTCTATGCTGTCGCACTACCCCGATCGCATCGAGCTGGTTAAGGCCATGACCGATTTGGCTCTAGAAGAAATGTCACACTTCAAAGAAGTGATAAAAATCATCTACGCGCGCGGCAAAATTCTGGGTGATGACCAGAAAGATCCCTACATCAACGACTTTCGTAAGGCGTACCGGCGCGGTACCGACGAGTATCTCATCGACCGATTGTTGATAGCTGGCATTATAGAAGCCCGAGGCTGCGAGCGGTTTGCATTGGTTGGCGAAGCGCTAGAAGCTGGCCCAATGAAAGCGTTTTACCAAGCGATTGCCGAATCTGAAGGCCGTCATCATGAGCTATTCATCAATCTTGCCGAGTTATACTTTCCCAAAGAAATTATCGCGCAACGACTGGATGAACTGTTAAACATCGAAGCCAACATTGTTGAAGGTTTGCCGCTAAGAGCAGCGCTACACTGAATATAAAAAGCCGCCGCAAGCCGATTTCGCGAATCAACCCTATTTCTGAGTGATAAACACTTTTCAGTAAAGAGACACAATGAACATCAAAGAATTTTTAAGCGCCCAATTCAAAGCGGCGATGACCCAAGCTGGAATTCCAGACTCGTTTGAGCCACACCTAGCGCAACCGAAAAAAGCCGGTTTTGGTGACTATCAAGCCAACGGTGCCATGGCGGCAGCAAAAGCCATGAAGACCAATCCTCGCGCCCTTGCCGAGCAAATTGTTGCCAATTTAAAGCTTGAAGACATCGCCGAAAAAACCGAAATCGCAGGCCCTGGCTTTATCAACCTTTATTTAAAACCTGAATGGCTAACACAGCAGTTAAGTGCCGCGCTCACCCTACCCGCATTAACTGTTGAGAAAACCGACCTACCACAAACCGTGGTTATGGATTACTCGGCGCCAAACCTTGCCAAAGAAATGCACGTGGGTCATTTGCGCTCAACCATTATTGGCGACGCCATGGCACGCACCATGGAGTTTTTAGGCCACAAGGTTATTCGCCAAAACCATGTCGGCGACTGGGGAACCCAATTCGGTATGTTGATTGCGGAGCTGGAAGAACAACAAAGCAACGCCAACGCCGAAATTGCCTTAAGCGATTTAGAAGTTTTTTATCAGCAAGCCAAAAAACACTTTGATGCCGACGAAGACTTCGCCAATACCGCACGCGAATACGTAGTGAAATTACAATCTGGCGACGAGCGTGTGCTGGCATTGTGGCAACAATTTCGTGAAATCTCTTTTAGTCACGGCGAAGACATCTACGAAAAATTAAACGTCACCTTAACTCGCGATGACGTTATGGGCGAAAGTGCTTACAACACAGACTTACCGGTTGTTGTTCAAGACCTTATCGATAAAGGCATGGCGGTTGAAGACCAAGGCGCCATCGTAGTATTTTTGGATGAATTCGCCGATAAAGACGGCAACCCAAGCCCGGTTATTATTCGCAAACGTGAAGGTGCGTACCTTTACGCCACAACGGATTTGTCGTGTTTGCGTTACCGAGTGGGCACCTTAAAAGGTGATCGCTTGATGTACTTTATCGACGCGCGCCAAAGTCTGCACATGCAACAGGTTTTCACCATCGGCCGAAAAGCGGGTTACGTGCCTGATAGCGTAAGCTTAGAGCATCTTGGCTTTGGCACCATGAACGGCGAAGACGGCACACCTTTTAAAACCAGAAGCGGTGGCACCGTTAAACTCGCGCAATTACTGGATGAAGCCGTAACCCGAGCGCGAGCCTTAATTGAAGAGAAAAACCCAACATTAACCGATGCCGAGAAAGATGAAATTTCTCGCAAAGTGGGTATTGGTGCCGTTAAGTACGCCGATCTCTCTAAAACCCGTACCACCGACTACATCTTTAGCTGGAACTCCATGCTGGCGTTCGAAGGCAACACTGCTCCCTACTTGCAATACGCTTACACGCGAATTCGCAGTATTTTCAGAAAAGCAGACATTAATTTCGAACAATTCCACGCACCAATTACATTAAGCGAAGAATTAGAGAAAACACTAACCTTAAAACTCTTACAATTACCCGAAACCCTAGAACACGTTGCCCGTGAAGCCTTCCCCCACGTGCTTTGTACCTATTTATTCGAGTTAACCAGCTTATTTATGAGCTTCTACGAAGCTTGCCCAATTTTAAAAGACGGCATCGACGAACCAACACGCAACAGCCGTTTAGGCTTATCCAAAGGTGTTGCCAAAACTCTAGAATTAGGACTTGGCTTATTGGGTATTGAAGTGATGGAAAAAATGTAAAGGAAACTCTGATTAACCTAGAGTTTCTCGCGACACAAGGATGTGTCGCCAA
>CALMJT010000103.1 GCA_937864365.1 uncultured Alteromonadales bacterium
AACACCTCGCGGCCAGTGTTTTACTTTTACCCAACCATTCTCGATAACAAGATCAGGCTTTCTTACTTTTCCATTCGACATTTTGAATGGCGCCTCTATTAGATCAAAAAGCCCAACATTTCGCTTAACATTCAAGCCGCGCCAAAGGTTTACTGGAACAATTCCATCAAAATATCGTTCCAGCTCGTCCATTGCGATAAAAATATCTTTTAAATTAACAACTTCCATACAACCTCCTTTTTTGTTGATCAATAGCGAGGTCCAGCCCAAGCGCTTTTTGCTTGAGCGATTGTGCTTGGCCTTGTTAGCCATCTTACTCAGCATCTTCAAATTGATTGTCTTTTAATGGCCATTCACCAAGACACGTAACAATTAATCCGGGTCTTGATATTCTTGAGCTTGTGCTTTGAATATTTGCGGGTGGATTCAACTCATGTATTAACAATGACTCCACATCTGACAAAAGAGTGGAGCTAAATCTTCGCCCTTCTTCTAATATGAGCTGACCGACCAAAAGCCCCATCTCTGATATCTGAAATTCACTACGAAGATAGTTAAATATTTCATCTTTATGCCTACCTTTTAGGCGTTTGTATACAGAACTAAAATCTGCTTTTCCAACATAAAGAATTTCTTCTGTATCGGGATGTGTGTAAGCATACAAAACTTGACACAAATCCAGCCCTTCATCGCCATCGACGACATATTGCCAATCAACTTCTACTTCCATGGGTTCTCCGAGTAACTAATACTCCTATGACAGCTTTGTTATATTTTTCTTAAGCAACGACAATACGTCCAAATAGAAATTTGATGTTGTGTTAATTGCACCAAGTTTAATTTTGGTGGTTTTTACGACCTTTATTTTAAATGTTTTTTCTATTTGTAGTACGTCATTATCTAGCATGTTAGAAGTTCCTCCTCCGTGAACAATAGCGTTCCTCCTTGAGTACAGCCAATCCGCATAACCGCATACTGAGGCAGGAACAGTCTTTCTCTGAGGTTTAAATGTTAACAATATCTTTCCGTTTGCATCATTCACTTTTGGCTCATTCCATACCTTTTCCACCCGAAATAGCTCAAACACTTTAGATAACTTTTTCGAGTGTCGTTGCCTTAAAATTCCGTTACTTAACACCGTTCTAACTCTGGCACGAACAACATCTTCGACATTGCCTCCATCCATGAGAAGCTTCAGAACTTGCGACTCAGTGACTGGGGAGTCCAATTTACTTAGAGACTCATCCAACAGGAGCGGCTCTAAGCAGTTGTCGAGAATAGTCTTATCAATCATTACGTCGAATCTATCAACCAAATTTGTATAAACTAACTTTTGCAAGTGAGGGCGACTTCCCTCTTCAAGACTCTCTAGTTCTTTTGCGGCCAATTTCACTTCTGAATTGACAAACTTCTCAAACTCTTCGATATGCTTTATTTCCATAAGCTACTCGTGAATATAACAATTTAATAGATTTTCTAACGATATTTTTTCCAGAATTTATCGTCATAGCACATCAATCTCAGGTGATTTTCTGAAAGCTATCTTGAAAGGCTTTTCTCGTCAATTTTTTTATAAAGTTGGCAGGCAATTCATTTTGCTTATTTTGTACTGTGTATTTTGGTGAATGATGGCAATTTAGGTAATTTGTTTTTCTGCAATTTAGACGGGTTATGAAGTTAAGCGCAATTAATGAGAGTTATTGATTGAGCCAAGAATTTTTTGTTTGCATTTTTAATTCGGAATTCTTGGAAAGAGTTTTTATTAATTTTTTCTTTATGAAAAAAAATAATTTTATGATTTTACTCTACTTAATCGGAGATTTTAAAATTTCTAGGTGATTTTTATAATTTTAAAAAAATTGTCGGTAAGTATTCTTAACAGAAAGCAGCAGACCTGATATTGCTATAGCCAATGATAGTATGGATAGCTGCGCAAAAAATTATAATAAATAGAACCGAAAGCGAGACTGCCAATAATAATCAGTAAACCGCGTAATCCAAGTGCCAACGAGTAGATATGCACTGATGTTATGCGTGAAATACATAACAGCAAAGCAGATCATAAGGATTTATACGTACCTTCATGTGATTCTTAACGCACGGTGCACGGGCGAGCAGGCAATGCGAGTCCAGCTCGGCTTGACGCGCGATTGTGCCGTCGCTTGCTATAAGGCGAGAGCTGTGTTGTATGTTGAAAGATATTGATTGATGCCAGCCATTTCACTACTAGAATAACACGATACAAAACATAGGTTATCTCCCGAACCATCTACTGCCTTGAACCGCCCGCTCGCCCGAACTTGCTTGGCTTAGGCTGTAGTGAGTCCAGGGAAGTTGAACGTCAAACCGCACGTGGCCAGAAATTTGAACTCCCCTGAGTATAGTCCTTTTCTACATCTACTTTAGCGTCTGATGTAAGAATCCGATTCAACTCAGCTAGCACCTCAGTGCCACAATAGTCCGCGAATGCATTGACCGAAAAAAATAGTGGCAGAACAACAGCGATAGACTTGAGCATTAGACATCCTTATAACGCTGCCAGCCCTACCGCAAAGCGATAGGGAGAACATCACTGGCTTTGTTAATCTAGAATACATTTGTCTTGTTTATTTTAGTACCGCAATACAGGCAGCTTACGTGCCTAGGAGCAACGATTCTGTTGCAGCTGGAGCACGTATTTGTAGGTGCTATTTTACCGTCTAGCTTGCCGTCTCTGAGATCAATTTCTTCTATCTTCTTTAGTAGCATTGCTTTTGAGAAACCGATTTCTTCAAAAAGCTCACTCATTGCCATACAGACTAAAGAGAGGTGGTCTAATTTAGCTTCTAATTCGCTGATATTTATTTCGTTGGAGATAGTCCTTTGTTTAGCCTCCCCTGCTTTCGATAAAGCTTCAGATCTCGTCTTTTCTATTCTGTACTGTTGGAATATGTCGAATAAATCCATAGTCTTTCCGATAAGAGTTAATGCCCAGCTAATCCGCCGGAACGGAGTTGATTGTTTTGTGCGAGCGTAGCGAAAAAGCACAAAACGAGCAACGCAGTGGAGGTCGATTTGGGCTGCTTGTTAGGCAGACAAGGTATTCAGTGGAGGAACCACATAACATTTGAGTGGAAAACCTCGCTCTTGGGCTGTCGTGGTAATTAGTGAGCATATTTCCTCTGCTATGTCGGCATCGGTGCCATACCAAACAGCTTCGCCATTTTCGTGAACTTCTGCCATTAGGTTAAACGCCTGTGACTGATCAAGCTCCAAATACTTCCTGAATGCGGCTGCAACGAAATTCATTGGCGTTTCGTCATCGTTGAGAATCTTTATTCCATAGCCGTTACTTACAATAAATAAGGTGTCTCTTCTCTGAGGAAGTGCTTCTTCATCATTGAATGCTTTGGTGAGCGAGTTGGTGAGGTGCTTGAGAAACATCTTTATTGCCTAACGCTTTTTTAATAGGCCGCATTGCTGCGAAGTAGCGCTGTTTGCGGTCCAGCTCGAAGGGCGATTATTAACAAACTTGTATAGTTCATTATTCAGAGCAAACCGTATGAAATGGAAGGCCATCTTTATACGTATAGTATTCAACGCATTTCCTTCCATTCGAGGTGATTTCTCGCTTTCCTGAATCTAGGAACTCATAGACCTCACCGTAGGATACGGTCCCATTTTGGTTTATATCCATTTCACTCCAAGAGTATCTATCATCGCAGATTAGCACTAAATATGGCGCAACGCTTATGATGAGCAACAGAGCGAATATCGAGATTATCGGTTTGATATTCATCATACTATTTATGAGCCATAACTCCTTGGTAAGGGGCAACCGAAACGCAGTGTAGGTTGTCCCGCGCAGACCGCGCTTTTTGTGGACGGAGTGTACTTGACCACCTTGTTATGGCTAAGGCCCATCGCCAGTTTGGTTGACTTCATATGATAATAAACTTAGTTCTTCATTGAACTTAAATACTAGAACTGCGCTAAATGTAACGAATATATAACTCTCAATATCTTTATCTAAGGCATAGCATTGAAGTTCTACCCTATGACAACCGTGTGATAATTTCTTTGAGTCTAGATAGGCTGCTACATCAGATTTTGATGTGCCAACTGGAGTATTCTTGCTTAATTCCTGTTCCCAATACGCCATTTTCTTATCAATGGATCCACAAGCGGAAATTAGCGATATTAAAATTACGATGGATAGTAACTTCATGATTTAGAGCCATAACGCCTAGGTAAGGGACAGAAAAAGCGAAGCTTTTGATGTCCCGTGGAGCCAGCTTTAGCTGGCGTAACGAACTTGACCTGCTTGTTATGCATCATATGCTACAAGCCAAGGAAATTTTTAACAGGCGCTTTTTGAAGAAATTTGTCACTCATATCCAGAGTATTCCGTTCACTGAAAGTTATGGGTGTTGTAGCGTTTAGATTATTCCTATCATCGTGCATTACATTTTCACCAGGCCCAGTAGATACCAGTTTGAAAGCTGTATAACCCCATTCATTGGACTCGACGTACCAACCTTCATGGCAACTCCATTTTACTGGAAACTCCCAGTCGGATACCTCATTTGATTGGAAATAGATAGAAATGCCTTTTAAATATGCTGTTCCATTGGCTTTTCTTTCAAGTCGAGTAATGTCTCTTTTTAATCCGTCAAATTTATTCTTAACAGTCACATCAGTAAACCAAACACCTATCAGTTCTGGGCAAATGGAATTTTCTTTGAATTTCTCTTTTTCAAATTCGTATTCAGCAAATGAAAGCGAAGAAAGTGAAAAAAGTAAAATAAGAAGAAATTTTCTCACGAGGTAACCTTTATGAATGTATAACGCCCCGCTAAACGGTTAGCGGTAGCGAGTCCGGTGGAGGCCACGCTTTTTGTGGCCGGAACGAATTTGAGCGGCTTGTTATAACGTTGCCTGATTCTATCTCTTATTACTTTCAGGAAGCCCGTGAAGTAATCTATTTCTGGCACGCCATCCGGATTATCTGGGAGCAAGAAATCTAGGAATGGTTTGGCGTTTGTACTGCCAAGAATTTTTACGACCTGGCTATTAATTTCTTCGACGGTGAACGGTTTCTTGGTTTTATCGCAACGATTATGGGCAATATACTTACTGCGAAATGAGTTTATACCTCGTTGCTCAAATTCCGCCTTAACCTGATTATTTAACTTTGCGAGATCTTGGCAATATTCGTTTAAAACCTGGCCATACTCCCTACAAAATTCTGTATATTTTGCACAATTTAGAAAAATTGACTGTAGGCATAGCCGATATATACCTTGCTTAAATAGCTCGTCACGGTTTGGGTATATACCGTTCTCATAGTCCTTTAGAACTTCAACTCCAATACATATGTCGGCGATGAACTCATTTAAGATATGTATTGCATCTTCTTTAATGCTCAAGGCTATCCCTCGTTATAACAGTTTAATAGATGTTTTAACGATGCTTTTTCCGAATTTACTGTCATGTTGACATCTATCTCAGGTGATTTTCTGCACGCTATCTTGAAAGCTCTTCTCCGTCAATTTTTTTGTAAAGTTGGCAGATAATTCATTTTAATTATTTGTGCAGTGTGTTTTGGTGAGTGATTGTTTTTTTTGAGTAATTTGTTTTTCTGTGATTTAGGCGGGTTATGTAGTTAAGCATAATTAATGGTAGTTATTGGTTTAACCAAGAATTTAGTTTGTATTTTCAATTCAGAATTGTTGGAAATGCGATATAACGAAAGGTTTTACCGATTTTCAACCCATAATCGCTTTTCCGTGTACAAGTAGGCGGCCCGGTGAAGATGTACACGTCAAAATTCAGTGATTTCTCCAACAACTCAACCGTTTCTAATGCTCCGCTTTTTGGGCCAAGGCCTGGAAAGAAGTCTTCTTAAAATTGAGCAAATGCAAGATCACAATTCTGCGCTACCGAATTTGCATACGCTTCTTTAAAATTACAAAGAACGTCATCCATGTCCATATAAATAATCATACATTTCCGCTAGTTGAGCATAGTGCAGCCATCTCTTGATGGTCTTGTTAGTGCTTTTAACTCTCATTCCAATTTGACTAAAGACTATGCAACCTAATTGGATTATTGGGAATACAACTATGGCCTTTTAGATACTCTTTAAGAAAGAGCCACTTTGAGTAAACACGCTGT
Organism: uncultured Alteromonadales bacterium; assembly: GCA_937864365.1. GTDB lineage: Bacteria > Pseudomonadota > Gammaproteobacteria > Pseudomonadales > Cellvibrionaceae > Sessilibacter. The sequence goes on from CALMJT010000103.1 coordinate 6,157, forward strand.
AAATATACAAAGATAAACAATATTAAAGTCCACTTTATAGTAGGTATATATCCATCTAAGACTCTATCCCACGCATATTCGTTGTTGCCTGAGTTGTACCAAGAAGAGCAAATATAAAACTGCCAGCAGACCAAGAATAAAGGGAAGCCCTCGCATCAAAATCAGTTTGGATATGGGCAGGATTTCTGTCGTTAGATAATATCCTATATAAATTTTCGAATTCTTCACCTAATCTAGCTCATAGGGTACTAACGCCCGGCACACCAGCCGATTGGAATGTAGCGTATGGAGGTCTAGACCAAAGGCCGATACAGGTGCTGCTTGTTATGAGTTTTACCACTCGTTTCTTTCTGGGTTAATATTTTTTGGAATTGAATTTATTACCTTGTCTACCATGTCGCAAACGTGTTTTTCAGGGGACATAAAACAACTATTAACTGCCAGGCCGAACAACGAAACCCACGAGCCCATTAAGAGTCCTGTTTGTAGGCCGAATAATTGAATGTCATACATTGTACACTCTGGGCTCATAAAGCCTCGCTAATTGGCAATCGAAATATATAGCGTAGGTTCCACGACTTTGCGCCGGGGTGTATTTGTTAGGAATTTTACGGTCCAGTGAGGCCAATACCAAATTTTGCATTTGTAACCACAAAAGACTCATGCACCAATGCAAGCTGCCAGCGTTGAGTAACCAAAGGTCCAGCAAAAATTGATTTGTGACAATAGAGATAATTATGTATTCCCTCTAAGCCTAAGAAAGGTCGATTTTCAGCCCAGTGACACTTAAATCCCTTGGCCTCTAACTTTGGCTTAGCTTCTCTTGCATCGGAACCAATCGGAGCAATGGACAATAATTCATCTCTCGCTACACTCTCATCATCGCTAAACGGCGATACACAAGCAGAAAGACTGATAGCGAGAGTAACGATGCTAAGTACTCGATTCAATTTGATTCCTAACAGCTTATGATATGTTTTTAACATAGCCAATCTTCACCACTATCATTGATTTTACTGCTTTAAATGCTGGTCAATAAACTAAAAATTTACCACAGTTTAACGTGTACAAAGAAGAACTAACTGAATCGATTTTAAGATAGCAAAACACAAAATATTGGTTACCAAACTGGCCATTTAACACTTTAGTTTACTGAGGTTTCAGTCACTAAGAATGATAAACATCAGCGACAAAATAGTTATTAAATTCATCAAGAAGAATACGTATAACGCCGTCGTAAATTACTGCTTAAGGCGCAGCGTAAAGTGGTCAATTTGACGGCCTTGTTAAAGGCAGGTTTTTGACAGGAGAAGCATACCAAACAAAGACCTGTCCATAAGTGACCACCGATCCCACAAGCTTTCCGTTGATTAATTTTACTTTGTGCAATGGTGCCCATGCCTGCTCTGACTTGGTTGTACCGCAATTCATTAGAAGGAGTTCATTCCCATCGTTTATCGGC
>CALMJT010000104.1 GCA_937864365.1 uncultured Alteromonadales bacterium
ATTCCGAAATCGAAGCCATTTTAATAAAAACAAATGAAGGTTCTGCTCTTTATCCCCGTCAGAAACTCAATGAAAATAATTTATATAAGCAAAATATAATTCAGATTCAAAATTATGAAAAATTTTGGCAGTCGGTTGATTGGTTTATGCCTCTTTTTATAGCTAGAGGCAAAATCGACGATGCTATTCATGCAATGGGCATAGATTTAAATGAATATAGGAATTGGAATAAAAGGCTATTACAAGAGCGTTTTGAACATTGCCTTACATCAATTTACACGCTTGATAACATTATTCCTGTAACTGTTCAAACTCTTTCTGGCTCAAGAGCCATTTCCAAACATTTGCCTATTATCAAAGAGTCAATATTGGCTTTTTATAGTGGTATGAAAGTGGTTGCAATAGCAGCCTTAATTCCAATAATAGAAGATATTCTCAATTCGATTATTAATGTTAGTAGTACGGATTTAGATTTAATTAATAAGGTTAACAAATGCATAGATTTGGCTCAAAAGAAAGTTATTAAAATTCATATTGAAAATGTTGACTGGATACCACCAGAGTACATAAAGTTAGAAGTTTTAAAAGTAATGAATGAACGCGTTTTTGTTTTAGAGTCGATCAGATATTGGTTGATCAATAGTTTTTATTCTAAGACAGATAATTACGATAATCATTCGGGATTTAACCGCCATTTTTTTGCTCATGCTAAATCAGATATCTGGCAGAATACATCGAACTTCTTTCGAGCAATCGGATTAATTCAAGCCCTTGCCTTTGTAGAGTGTTTTGCGTTGGAGGGGAGTGGCGTGAGTATTTTTCCGCCTACGCCTGATGAACGGAGTAATTCTTTTAAACTCGAAATTTCAGCTTGCGAAATCTGTCAATATTTTAAAAATAATTTTCTTCAGCAGTTACAAGTTGCTAACTGCTTACCTTTTAATGACATTGCTTCGGATGATGGTTGGCATCGTAGAGCAGCTTTGTTATCGAAAGAAATGAATGATCAGATTATATCTAGCTTAAGGAATAAGGGATGGCAATGTCATTCTTTTGGTGATCCTGTGAAACTAGGCGCATATATCACTGTTAATGCCTCCAAAGAAGATCGCGAAATCAAAGTTGCTTTGCTTTATACTTGCGCAACAGGAAATAAAATTTATAAGGAACTAGATAAGTTTTGTGATTTTATTTTATATCTAGGACCGCATTCGCATCAAGAAAGTTATGCTTTTGGCGTTCAAGCTAAAGTACTTCCCGTCAAAGCATGGATTCCTCCTGACTAGGTGGGGTCACAATAGTGAGTACATAAATTAACTTTTAAGGATATTTACTCAAATCCATTAATATTTCAAAAGCAGTGCAAGGGTAATATGCTCTGTGACGCACATTTGATGAAGCGTTTATAATTTAGAGTTAAAATTCGGTTGTTGGTATGAATAAGTTGTTTTAGGAGGTGGATATTGGAGCTCAAAAATCTTATAAATTGGATGGGATTAATTTCAGGCCAAGATAGATTCTATAGGGAAGACGCAGTCACAGTTCACGTTTATGGTGAAGGGGATGAGTCTTATATTGTTATAGAAAGAGAAGTATCTAAGTCTCCTAGAATCGTTGATCAATACACGATAACTCCTTTTCAAAACAAAAATAGTTTGTATGAACTTGTCCAATTTTTACAAACCTGCGAATTCGATTTAAACAATTTAGTGTCAAAGATTGTGAGCGCCGATTATGTTGAATATGGAATGAATGATGTCGCTCAATTCGACTTTGTTGAGGTTGCAAGATATCAAGTTCAGGAGAATTAATAAACATGGACAAAAAGAAGCCATCCATCACAAAAACGAGTACCCTTGATCAGAACAAAATTAAAAATGCAAAAGGTCTGAGTAAAAAAGAAAAAATTGATACTGCTGCAAAACAGGAACGGAAACTAAAGATCTCGAAATCTGTAATACAAGAGTTTGAGGAATGGCGGTAAGAGTTTTTACCAGTCAGATAATCAGAGAAGGGTTACCCGATTCGGAATTGCAACTTTTAGGAACCTCTGATTAACTCATCCATGATTTAATCAGAGGGCAGAAATTGAAAATGCGATTTCCAATTTCTTCACAATTTCAATCACTTACCGTTCTTGAAATTGGCGACACATCCTTGTGTCGCGAGAAACTCTAGGTTAATCAGAGTTTCCTTTAGTATCCAAATTCAAAATTTATAAAAAAACTGGCGAAACGCAAAACTATTTTGGTAGGGATGTGAGTTTTAACCGGCCAGAAGCAATCAAAACCGCTGGGTTAATGCATGTACATTTAAACGATAGAAAGTCATGGGGCGTTCGATTACTGCAATTTGACCGTACCAGTGATACGCACATTGTATATTGTCAAGGCTATTTTAATCCGAGCTGCTATCTACTGATTACCCTTTTAAATGGAGCTCATGCGAAATACCGAGACAATTTGTTAATGCTTAGTTTAGCTGATGTAGCTTCTGGCTTTAGAGATAAATATTAGCTTTGTTACTACCATGTTTAGTCATTAATGTTCAGTCATTTTCTAAATGACGCTTTTGTAGTTTTCTCTGTAGTGTTCTTCTGTGCATGTTAAGTTGTCGGGCTGCGGCGGATATGTTGCCGTCGTTGTCGTCGAGTGCGGTTTGAATGGCTTCCCATTCGAGTTTTTTTAGAGTTAGCGGTTTTAGGTTTTCTTCTTCGGCTAAAAGTTCGTTGTCTAGATTTTCAAACGCGCTGATTATTTCTGAAATTGACGCAGGTTTTGTTAAAAAGTTAGCGGCGCCCAGTTTTATGGCTTTTACTGCTGTGCGAATGGTACCGTAGCCGGTTAAAAACACGGTGGGTATTTCTATAAGGTTGGGTATTTCGTTGAGGAGTTCTAACGAGGTGTCGGTACCAATTTTTAAATCCAATAATGCGTAGTCGTATTCTTCTTTATTAAACGCTTCTTTAAATGCTAGTAGAGTTTCTACGTGGGTTACCTCAAAACCTTTCTTGGTAAGGGAGCGGCTGGTAATTAACCCTAGTGCGGCATCGTCTTCTAAATAAATAATCTTTTGCGACATAATTAAATACTGTTGCTAATGATTGGAAAGCTTACGGTTACGCGAATGGTAACGTCGGTTTTTGTTGTATCTTCTACGGGAATAATTTCTAAGCCTACGGTGCCGCCTTGTTTTTCGATGGTGCTGTTGGCCAAAAATGATCCTATACCCAAGCCGGTTTCTTTATTTGAGGTTTTGGGTTTACCCCAACGCACCAATATTTGCTCGGCATTAAGTTCGCTTTGGTTTTCAATGGTGATGGTTAGTTGCTGTTGATGTGTGTTAAACGCTAATGTTGGGTGTTCGTTTGATGAATCAATGGCGTTATTAATAAGATTAATTAATGCGTAGTAGAAGAGTTCGTTTGAGAGAATTTTTTGCTTGCCGCAGGCGTTGTCGTAAATAACCGGTGCTTGCTCTATTTTTTGCAACGAATAATGCTCTTTAATGCTTTCTACAATATCACTCACAGAAACCGGTTTTAGGTCTTCGGATTGCTGCGCAAGGTTGGATAGGTTTTTCATGGTTGAAAAGCAGCGTTCTAGCTGTGTTTTCATTAACAAGGCGTCGTTTTTAATGTCTTCAGGTAGCGATTGCTGTTCTAAAATATCTTCGGCAATTAATTTTACGGTTGAAATGGGTGTCGCTAAGTTGTGTACTGTAGATGCAGCAACGGTTGCCAGTGCGATTAATTGTTCATTTTTAAGATTTTCTTCACGTGCGGCCGAGAGCTGAAATTCTTGCTGTCTTATTAATCGCATTAAATTGGTGATAAAAAAGCAAGTAATGATGGTTCCGGCGAGATAGTTCAACCACATGGCTACAAGATGAACACGGTAATCGGTAGAGAAATGCGCAAAATGCTGTTGTGAATCGCTAATGAGTAAAGCCGTATACAACATTATGCCTAATGCACAAATCATCCATGCTTGTTTAAAAGTGAGTGTAACCGCGGCAATTGCCGTAATGACTAAATAATAATAAATAAATGGGTTAGACGTGCCGCCGGTGGTGTAGGCGATGGCTAATACCCAGCTAATATCGATGATCAGTTCGCGCACTAGGCTGTTGGCTTGCTGTAACCTTGCCGTTTTAAACGCAATTAAAGACCAGGCCATCATCATTGCTAATACAACAAACGGCCAGTTGCCGCGCACTTCTAATAAATCGGTGTTCTTTTGGGCAATCAGTAAGCCGGCAGAAATTACGATTAGTGCCATTCTCAACATTAGAATGTTCTTAATAATTCCGTCCGGCCGATCAAACAGAGAGCGTTTTAATTGGTGTAAGACCATTGTTCCCCAAGCTTGCCAGCTGATTATTCAAAATAGGTGTTGATTATACCTTGGGATGGTCCTGTAACGCAGCTATGCGGCATTTTGTCACTACAGGTTAAGTACTGGCTTTTTGTAATATTTATTCACAGCAAATGGGTTTGATATAACGTTTTGTGGCGTTTTGTAAAACAGAATTTCGCAAAGCGTTAATAATTTTCGTGTTGCGTGCGTGGCAACAGGGACGTCTTTTTAGGTGTAATTTTTATGGTCAACAGTCAATCCATTTTGTACCGCAATGCATGGCGATGGCATTTTTATATTGGGCTGTTGTGTTTTCCGGTCATTATTTTTATGTCTATTTCGGGTGGTTTATATCTTTTTAAACCACAAATAGAAGCTTTTCGAGAATCTTCTTACAACAATATTAGTGTTGATGCCAGCCGTGCAACACCAAACCAAATTATAGCCACTGCACAAAGCGCCTTGCCCAATGCTCGCTTTCATTTATATCGCTTGCCTAAAAACGACAGCGATGCAGTACGCATTAGCGTGCTCTCGGAAGGTGTTCGCTATTTTGTTTACGTTAATCCGTACAATTTATCTGTAATCGACGTAGTACGTTTTGATCAATTATTTACCGAATTATTAAAAGACTTACACGAATCTATTTTTATGGGCAGTTACGGCTCTTATTTTGTAGAGCTATGCGCGAGCTGGGCCATTGTATTGTTGGTAACTGGTGTCATTTTGTGGTGGCCACGAAACAGTTCTGGATTTGCAGGAGTTTTATATCCGCGATTGCAGTTGCGAGGCCGCAAACTCTGGAAAGATTTGCACGTGGTGATTGGAATTTGGATCAGCATTTTTGCCTTATTTTTGTTGGTAACAGGATTACCTTGGACGCAAGGGTGGGGTAGTGCTTTTGAAAAATCCAGAAAATGGTTTGAGCCAGAACTGCAACAAGATTGGAGCACCAGTGCCGATTTAGAAAAACTCCGTTGGAGCTCCCAAGCGGTGCGTAATGCTCAGTTATCGGAATCGGTTTACAACACGGCGGTTGAACTTCAATTGGCTTATCCGGTAACGCTTTCGGTGAGTGATACTCAAAACAACGTATGGAAGGCCAGTTCTCTCAGCCAAAATCGCCCTAAGCGCGCCGATGCATGGATCGATGGCGCAAGCGGCGAACTTATTATTCTGCAACCGTTTTCTGAGCGTAAAATTGTTGACCGGATTGTCGGTTGGGGAATTGCCGCCCACGAAGGCCAGTTATTTGGTTGGTTTAACCAACTGCTGGGAGTGTTTACTACGGTTGGTCTGATTTTTATGAGTGTGAGTGGTTTTGTGCTGTGGTGGAAACGCAAACCCAATCACCAGTTGGGTGCGCCAAAAGCCATGGGTACACGTATCACCGGTGTTATGTTGGCTGTTTTGATGATTTGTGCAGCCTTGTTACCGGCGGTGCTGGTCACTGTGGTGATGCTTGTTGTGATTGATCTTTTGCTAAAACCTATCAAGCCTGTGCGTCGGTGGTTAGGTTTGTCGTGATGACTGGTTTACAACCTATAGAGGTGGACAATTATTGATCTGCTTGGAGTGATGTGTTGTGCTCGGTTGAACCTGTTTTGGAATGGCGTTAACATTGGCCGATTAATTGTCTATGAGCCGCTAATGCCAAATCGCCGAGTCATCATTGCCTTTATCTGCTTGCTTGCGTATCTCACGCAAAGCACGGCGGTGTTTGCGATGAATTGCGCTATGGGCGAATCTCACCCTACAGCGCTTGATACTCGCTCGGTAGATTCCTTGTCGAATTCTTCGGCTTTGCACAGTTTGCAGGCAGACTCATCTAATCCATCTACCGATACTCATCATTGCCACGATTCTGATCAGTCGATGGATTTAAAATCGGTGAATACCAAAACCGAAGCCAATACTGCATCTGGCTCTATAAGTTGCTGTGACAGTGGTAGTTGTGATTTAGAACATTGTTCCTATCATGTGGTTGTGCCGGTAGAGTCTTTTAATTTTTCCGTAATTATTTCAGCGAAATCCCACTTCGCTGCCTATCTTCAGTCTGTTACTCGTACTGTCTCCGTTTTTTTTCGTCCTCCCAAATTTTAATGTCCTAGCCCTAGTGGGTATTTTGCCTACTAATTTCTTGAATTTACGCGTTTAAATTCTTTGCGTTACGGCCAATGCTGTTTGTTCGTTTTTGATATGAGCACTGTTTTGGCGAGACATTATTGTTAAAAAGGTTGGTGTTGTGAAAAACAATTCCTCATTGAGTTGTATTATTCGAAGCCTAACGGCCTGTGTGTTTGTCTTTAGTTCGGTATCTATTGGTGCGCAGCAGTCGTTTGAGAATTTACCACCGGTATTAAACGAGCTGATAGAGTCTGCGATTACTAATGATCCATACTTGGCTCAAACGCGTCACTTAAAGACTGCTGCCGAGGCGGAATCTATAGCCGACCGGCAACTTAAAGATCCAAAAATTAATTTGGCTTACGCTAATCTTCCCATCGACACATTTGATGTTAACCAAGAGCCCATGACGCAATTTCAAATTGGTATCAGTCAGGAGTTTCCGGGTGGTAAAAAACGATCACTAAAATCAGAACAAAAAAACATTGCCGGTAATCGTTTTCCTGCATTGGCCGCGAATCGTAGGGCAGATATTGCGCGTTCGATCACTCAGTTGTGGTCGAGATTAGTTGCTAAAAAATTAGCTTTATTATTAATTAAAGACGATCAAATACTGCTAGAACAACTTAGCAACAGTTTGCAATCGAGTTATGCCAGTGGTTTAAGCAGCATTAGCCAGCAAGACTTGTTGCTTGCGCAATTAGAAATTACTCGCTTGAACGAAAAATATTTACAAATAACCAGCGAGTTAAACAGCACCCAAGCCTTGCTACTTGAGTTCGCCAGTCATGAGCAGGTGCAAGATGTGCTTGAGTCTGTAAATAATTATGTAGTGGGTGGTAACAAGGTTGTTTTATCGACCTTACCTGATTTTTTGGTCATGGCGAATAATTTAACTTTACTATCGAGTTCTGATTTTATTCAAATGCAGAAGCGACATCCGGCCGCAGTTGCTGTTGATCAACGATATAAAGAGCAACAATTGCAGGTGCAATTAGAAAAACAAGACTATCTACCCGATTGGACCTTACGTGCTCAGTATGGTTATCGTGAAAATAATCCAGTAGGTGACAGCCGTGCCGACTTTTTAACGTTAGGCGTTACTTTCGATTTACCGGTTTTTACACGTAATCGTCAAAGCCAATCGGTAAAAGCAGCGCAAGAAAAAGCCAGCGCTGCGCAGTTAGAACTCGATCAGTTATTGCTCGGATTTTCGGCAAAAACACAATCGTCCATTGCGCAATATAAAATCGTTAACGAACGTATAGAGATCTATCAGTCTCAATTTCTCGGCCAAAATCAAGAGTTGGTAGAGTCTTATCTTGCCGCTTACTCGGCGGGCAATGGCAGTTTTTCTGAGTTTTTGCGAGCCAAAGGTAATGAGTTAAATACGCAAATCGATTATTTATCGCTTTGGTCAACTCGTACTTCGCTAAGCGCAGACATCCATTATCTTTTAACCGAATACACCCTTTAATGGCTTGTATTGAGGCCAATTCAGGTATTTAAAAATGAACAATTTATTTTCGATTAAATCGTTACTGTTAGTTAGTGTGGGGGCGGTAGTTGGTATTGTCGGCTACAGTCTTTTAGCTACTCACACCATGACTGTCGCAGGCGGTTCGGCAGATGCAGCAGATGATGAGCCTTTGTATTGGGTTGCACCCATGGACCCGAATTTTAGACGCGACGGGCCCGGAAAATCACCCATGGGTATGGATTTAATCCCGGTTTACGCCAATGAACAACAAAGCCAAGACGTAGGCACCGTACAAATTAATTCGCAAATTGTGAACAGTATTGGTGTGCGAACTTCGCGTGCAGTAGTCAGAAATTTACCGACAGAAATTCAAACCGTGGGTTATGTAACCTACGACGAAGATCAATTGGTGCATATGCATCCGCGTGTTGAAGGTTGGATTGAAAAGTTATACATCAAGGCCGCGGGTGACCCGGTTGAAAAGGGCGAGCCGGTTTATTCACTGTATTCGCCGCAACTTGTTACTGCGCAAGAAGAGTTATTGCTTGCATTGAACCGCAATAATACACCGCTAATTAAAGCAGCCGAAGAACGCTTAAAAGCCTTGCAGGTGCCAGAAGGCTTTATTGCAAAAATAAAAAAGCAACGCAAAATCGAAAACAACGTAATTTTTTCTGCTCCGCAATCAGGCATTATCGATAACCTAAACATACGCGAAGGTTTTTACATTAAACCAGGTTTAACTTTATTGAGTATTGTTAATTTAGATTCTGTCTGGGTAGAGGCTGAAGTATTTGAACGTCAAGCGCGTTTAATTGAAGTTGGTGAGCCGGTGATTATGACTCTAGGATTTGACACTACCAAAGAGTGGGCTGGAGAGGTTGATTATATTTATCCTGTGCTTGATGAAAAAATGCGAACACTGCGTGTGCGTTTAAAATTTAAGAACCCTGAATATTTATTAAAGCCTAATATGTTTGCCGACGTAAAAATATTGGGCAACTCAAAATATGAAGCACTTACCGTTGAGAAAAGTGCTGTTATTCGCACAGGTGATCAAGCTCGTGTGGTACTTGCTAAGGGTGATGGTGAATTTAAATCGGTTGAGGTCAATATTGGCCGAGTTGAAGGTAAGTATGCTGAAATTCTCTCGGGTATTTTTGAAGGCGAAAAAGTGGTTACCGCAGCGCAGTTTTTGTTAGATTCCGAATCCAGTAAAACATCAGATTTTAAACGTTTAGACAGTGAAATTGCACGTAAGCCTTCGGTTGCTGAGACCCGTGGTGAAATATTAGAAATTGACCCAGAAAATAATCAGCTAACGATTCACCGTGAAGCCATCGAAAAATGGAATCGTCCAGCAGCAACCGTAGATTTTATTTTAGAAGCGCCTTATCAAATTCAAGATTTTGCTAAAGGGGATTCTTTAACGTTTAAATTTTTAGTGAGCAGTGGCGAGTTTATTATTTTGGATATTCTGGATCATAAGCCCTCGGACTTGCTTCAGGGTATGAATGCTCACGAAAACATGACAATGGAATCCAAGGCTTTGATGAGTTCAGAAACCATGGATTCAAAGAGTATGAATTTAGAGGCCATGTCTGCCGATAAGGCAAAATCAATGGAAGATTCAACCATGGAAATGCCAGACTCTAATAATTCATCCAACGAACACAACCACACCGAGCATAATCACGCTGAGAATAATGGTGGCCAATTATGATCGAAAAAGTTATTTATTGGTCGATTCAAAATCGTGTTTTGGTTTTGTTAGCAACGGTTATTTTAAGCGTTGGCGGTTTGTATTCGGTGAAAAATACACCCGTAGACGCCATACCGGATCTGTCGGATGTACAAGTCATTATAAAAACCAGTTATCCGGGCCAGGCGCCGCAAGTTGTGCAAGATCAGGTTACCTATCCGTTAACCACAGCAATGTTATCGGTTCCGGGCGCGCAAACGGTTCGAGGATTTTCGTTTTTTGGTGATTCTTACGTTTATATTATTTTTGAAGATAAAACCGATCTCTATTGGGCACGTTCACGCGTTTTAGAATATTTAAACCAAGTTGCGCCACAATTACCGGCAAATGCATCGCCACAATTAGGGCCGGATGCCACCGGTGTGGGCTGGGTGTATTTATACGCGTTAATTGATAAGACTGGTCAGCATGACATTAATCAGCTTAGAAGCTTGCAAGATTGGTTTTTAAAATTTGAACTGCAATCGGTACCCGGTGTTGCTGAGGTCGCAACCGTTGGCGGTATGGTAAAACAATATCAAGTTGAGGTTGATCCCGAGCGATTGCGCGCTTTTGATATTCCGCTCACGCACATTCAAAACGCTATTCGTCAGGCGAACCAAGAAGTTGGAGCATCTGTGGTTGAATTGGCTGAAGCTGAATATGTGGTTCGCGCTTCGGGTTATTTAAAGTCAGAACAAGACCTTAGCAATATTCCGTTGGGAGTAAGCGGCCAAGGCACGCCACTGTTGCTTAAAGACGTTGCGACTATTTCTGTTGGCCCACAAATGCGTCGCGGTATTTCTGAGTTTAACGGTTTGGGTGAATCAGTTGGTGGAATTGTGGTAATGCGTTTTGGTGAAAATGCACAACAAACCATCGATGCGGTTAAAGAAAAAATTGAGGCACTAAAAAGCAGTTTACCGGCTGGGGTAGAGTTGGTGCCTGTTTATGATCGATCAGAATTAATCACTTCGGCCATCGATAATTTGTGGCAAAAACTCGCCGAAGAATTAATCATGGTGGCGGTTGTATGCATTGTGTTTTTAATGCATTTAAGGTCATCGCTGGTCGCTATGATTAGTTTGCCAATTGGTATTCTTACCGCATTTATTGTTATGCACTGGCAAGGTCTTAACGCCAATATCATGTCTTTAGGTGGTATCGCCATTGCAATTGGTGCCATGATTGATGGTGCCATTGTAATGATTGAAAACCTTCATAAACATTTAGAAGACTATTCTAAAAATAATATTCAGCTCACGAATCAAGAGCGCTGGAATTTGGTCGCTAAATCTTCCGTTGAAGTTGGTCCAGGACTCTTTTTTAGTTTGTTGATTATTACCGTGAGTTTTTTACCGGTATTTACGCTAGAGGCGCAAGAAGGAAAAATGTTTGCGCCACTTGCGTATACCAAAACCTTTGCCATGGCAGCCTCTGCTGCGTTGGCAGTGACGCTTGTGCCGGTGTTAATGGGTTATTTTGTGCGCGGTAGAATTCGTACCGAGCAAGAAAATCCCATTAATCGTTTTTTGATGAATAGTTATCGCCCCTTGTTAAAAAGGGTACTTAAATTCCCTAAGCTAACCTTAGCGGTATTTATTGGTGTTTTGATTTCGGGAGTTTGGCCGTTATTTAATATTGGCAGTGAGTTTATGCCAGAATTAAACGAAGGCGATTTAATGTACATGCCGACGACTTATCCGGGTGTGTCCATTGGTAAAGCGCGTGAAATTCTTCAACAAACCGATAAATTAATAAAAACAGTACCTGAAGTAAAAACCGTTTTCGGTAAAATTGGTCGGGCTGAAACCGCCACAGATCCTGCGCCCTTAACCATGATTGAAACCTTTATTCAGTTTAAAGACAAAAGTGAATGGCGTGATGGTTTGACATTTTCGGATTTAAAATCTGAATTGGAATCTATCGTCCAGGTTCCCGGCTTAACCAACGCTTGGGTAATGCCGATTAAAACCCGCATAGATATGCTGGCAACTGGTATTAAAACTCCCGTGGGTTTAAAAATTGCCGGTCCCAATTTAAAAACTATTCAAGGCATTGGCGAACAGGTAGAAAACCTGCTGGGAGATTTTCCAGGCACGGCATCGGTTTACTCCGAGCGCGTTGCTGGAGGTCGATATTTAGAAATCGATTTAAAACGCGAGCAGGCCGTTCGCTTTGGTTTAAATATTGACGATATTCAACAGGTCATTTCTACGGCTGTGGGCGGTGTTAACATCACACAAACCGTTGAAGGGTTAGAGCGGTATCCGGTGAATATTCGTTATCCGCAAGCGTATCGTGACTCACCAGAAAAACTCGAATTGTTGCCTATTGTTACCGAAAGTGGTCAACGTATTGCACTTGCCGATGTTGCTGACATAAAAATTGTCGAAGGGCCACCTAACATTAAAAGCGAAAATGCTCGTGTAAATGGTTGGGTGTTTATCGATGTAGCGGGTGTAGATTTAGGTACCTACGTTACCACGGCAAAAGATTATTTGAATGAAAATCTAGATTTACCGGTGGGTTATTCTGTTACGTGGTCTGGTCAGTTTGAATACCTAGAGCGTGCCAAAGAAAAACTCACCTACGTAATACCCTTAACCATCGCCATTATTATTGTGTTGCTGTATCTAAACTTTAAATCCTTTACGCAGGTTACCATGTTGCTACTGACATTACCGGTGGCGTTAGTTGGTAGTTTATGGCTGATGTACATATTGAATTTTAACTTCTCAATTGCCGCAGGGGTTGGATTAATAGCGTTAGCCGGTGTTGCTGCCGAAACGGGCGTTATTATGCTAGTGTATTTAAATCAAGCATTTAAAGATCACGTGATACAGAATAATAATCAACAAAAAATCGATGAAGCTAACGATAATGTAATCCTAAAAGAATATTCAAAAAATGACATTACCGAAATTATTGTCGAAGGTGCCTCTAAACGCGTTCGACCTGTGATCATGACTGCCGGTGCAACCGTAATAGGTTTAGTCCCTATTTTGTACGGAACCGGTACCGGTTCAGAGGTAATGAGTCGACTCGCTGCGCCTATGGTGGGGGGAATGTTGACAACAATTTTATTAACACTATTTGTATTGCCCGTGGTTTACTTGTTAGTTACTAAAAGTGTTAGCGCAACGCCGGTAATGAGCGAAGAAAACCAGAGCTCTTAATTAAGAAAATAATATTTCTTCTGGCTAAGGGAACTCTAATTTGCTGTTCTTTGATTTAATCGAAGAACAGTAATTGAGTTTGGCGACGTATTCCTCTGTGATAGGAGGCTTTAGAATAATCAGAGTTTTCTCTTTTAGCATTAACGCGAAAGCTATTTTAAATTGCATCTTAATGCTACAAAAGTAATTGCTTTTTTTGCTGCGAAGCTTTTGGATTAATTATGAATATATCTATAAGAAAGTATAAATCAACAGATGCTACTCAGTTTTATGAGGCGGTCATGGAATCTGTAGATCATGTATCTCGTTGGTTGCCTTGGTGTACAGAAAACTATTCCTTTTCTGACGCTCAAGATTGGTGTAACTCGGCGCTGACAGCATGGGAAAACGATACTGACTACAGGTTTATTATTGAAGATAACGACACTAGAGCAATACTAGGTTCGGTTGGATTTAATCAAATAGTCAAACAACATAAAATAGCGAATTTAGGATATTGGATTCGTAAATCAGCAGCCGGTAAAGGTGTGTGCACAACAGCTTGTCGTTTAGCGATTGATTACGCGTTTTCAAAATTGGATATTTATCGAATAGAAATTCACGTGCATCCTGAAAATACCGCTAGTAATACGGTAGCTTCAAAACTTGGTGTGTACGAAGGTACTTTTCGTAATAAGCTGGTATTACATGGCAAATCGGTAGCGGCAAAATGTTATTCTGTAATACCCGGAGACATTTAATAGAAATATAAGCGTGTCAAATAGCCGTTAATGATTGGTATATGAATGGATTTAACGAAAATAAAACTCTTCTTGATGGGTTCCCTACCGAATTCTTAGTGCGCTGCCCAAAAACCGACAAACAAGCTCGAATAGCCATAGTGCTCCTAATAAAGAGGGTTTTGCTTGCTCCAACTACGGTAATTTGCAAGATTGGCAAAATACACAACCAAGTATTCAATTATGGGCCCATAACAAAGGCCATTTGGAAGGGTTAGAAAATTACGTCAGTGTAAAGCTTTGTGAACACAGGCAAGACGATTTAAATGGCTGGCGTAACAACAGTTTGGCCTAAATGGATTAAAGCAGCAAAACTCCGAATGGAAATTTTAAATACGATTCAGAAATTGCAAGAAAACATTGGATAAAATAATTACTAACGGATTCTCATTGGGGGTTCGTTTTTCAATACTAAAAATACAATCAATGTACTGAAGTAATGACTTTGATGTATTTATTGTTCGAAGATATTAAATGGGAATTTTTTGAAAACTTGTTGAAGTGATTGAACAGCTTAATTTGCACAGCTGAAAATTCTTCTAATTACTTCTGTCTTTTTTCGCAGGCATAAAAAAAGCTTCAATAATTGAGGCTTTTTTTAGAATTAAGTGGCGGACCGGACGGGGCTCGAACCCGCGACCTCCGGCGTGACAGGCCGGCATTCTAACCAACTGAACTACCGGTCCGCAAACGGATCATCCACTCATTAGGCAGTTCATTAATAAGTGGTGGGTGGTACAGGGGTCGAACCTGTGACCTACGGCTTGTAAGGCCGTCGCTCTCCCGACTGAGCTAACCACCCCTCGTCAGGAGCCGCGTATATTACTGATAAAAAAATCCGAGTCAACAAAAAATTCTAGAAAAATCATTTAAATATAATGTCTGTTGGTATTTTCTTCGCCTTGTTCAAGTTGTCGTCAGCTTTTACTGATATCATCGGTCTCGGTGGAGTTTGATGTCATCCTTGTTATAATTCGAAAAATTAACATCATGGCAAATGCATGAGGAAAATCTTTTTCAAGCATTTATAGGGCGATATCTGTAATTGATATTCAATTTATACCTTAATGCCATTTTCTGATTTTTTATTAAAGACGGTAGTTTTAATTTTTTTACGATGGTGTTGGTTATAGGTTTGATGGTAAAACGGTGTCACTTCTATAATAGGGGCTTATCGAGAAGTTAGAGCTACTAGGCACATGGTGAGACTGATATTACCGATTACGGTTAGCTGTTGTTCATAATATAGATTGGAAGCAGTTCGATAGTGTTAGTTACGGTGTTTAGGTGGTTGAATTTTGTTAACAAAAGGAGTCCAAGGTGAACCCTACAGTATCGGTGACTTGGTATTTTAATATGGAATTTGTTCGTAGCTATTTAGCTCGTATTTTGGGTGCGGCGTTACTGGTCTTGGCTGTGTTGTTCGCCAACTCGGTATACGCGGTGGTTGAAATTTACGAGTTTGATTCTGTTGAGCAAGAAAAGCTCTATCAAAGTTTGGCCAGCGAATTGCGCTGTCCTAAATGTCAGAACCAAAATCTTATTGGTTCGGATTCTCAGATCGCTAAGGATTTGCGTGCAGAGGTTTATCGCTTATTAAAAGAGGGTAAAACCGGCCCTGAAATTAAAGAATACATGGTTGCGCGTTATGGTGAGTACGTATTGTACAAGCCTAAGTTACAAGGTAAGACTTACATTCTTTGGTTTGGCCCGGCTGTTTTGTTGTTAATTGGTGTGAGTGTTTTGGCGATGATTGTCAAACGCCGCAAAACCACAGAGGTCGTCGAGACAAACACCGAAATCTCTGATCAAGAACAAGCCCGTTTGCAAGCGATGCTTAATAACCCAGAATTCAATGGAAAAGACTAATGTTAAATTTTTGGTTAGCCGTCGCGGTATTGGCTGTGCTTGCTGCTGTTTTTGTTGCTTGGCCGTTATTACGCAGCCGAGGTAGAAATCTAGCGAACGAATACAATCGAGAAGGTGAGAACGTCGTTCTTTATAAGTCTCATTTGGCCGAGCTTGAGCAAAGTTTTAAAAATGGCGAAATAGAAGAAGCGGTGTTTAAGCAGCTAAAAGCTGAGCTTGATCGTTCTTTGCTAGAAGATAATTACACAACCAGTGAAATTGTTTCTAAACGCGGTTTGAGTAAACCGGTCTTGATCATTTCTCTGGTGCTGGTGCCTGCGCTGGCACTGAGTTTTTATTTGTCCCGTGGCGAATTCGACAACGTTGAGCTTTCGCAGCTGATGAAAGCCCAAGAAAACGAACTTATTGAGGCGTTTCGTGCAAATCGAGATGCCAATCCTAAGGTTACTCAGGATGTTGTTGAGAAGTTAAAAGACTTGCTCGAAAAAGATCCTGATAATCTTAAAAACCGCTATATGCTTGCGCGTAATTACGCCGAGTTAGGTGATTTTCGATCGGCCATTTCTGCGTATCAAGCTATATTGATTAAGCGACCAAAAGATTCTCGCATCATGGCGGAGTTTGCTCAAACCGTGTTTTTTGCCTCTGGCAATCGAATGATTCCCGAGATTGAAAGTTTGGTGAATCGCGCTCTTGCGATAGATCCCGATAACACATTGGCACTGAGTATGTCGGGCATTGCAGCAATGCAAAATAGTCGTTTCCAAGAGGCTATTGATCAATGGACACGTGCGATAAATCTATTAGGCAATGATCCCGATGTTGCAACCTTGCAAGCCGGTATCAATCGCGCTCGCGAGTTGTTGGTTGAGTCCGGACAAGAAGTTGCCGAAACCACGCCTGCAACTACTGAGGCTGCGACTACTGATGCTGAGCCGTTGAAAGTCGTCTTGAATGTAGCTCTGTCAGAAGGGGTGCCATCTGAGCCTGAGCAAACCGTTTTTGTGTACGCGCGTGCTTGGAATGGTCCTAAAGTACCCTTAGCCATTCAACGTATTAAGGTTTCTGATTTACCAACCCAAATCACTCTAGACGAATCCATGTCTATGGTGCCAAACATGAATTTGCGATCGGTTGATCAGCTAGAGTTGGTTGCCAGAGTCAGTCCTGACGGTAGCCCAATCGCAAAAGCTGGTGATTGGCAGGGGGCAATTGGTCCGGTAACTCAAGATCAATTGAGCCAAGGTTTTGATTTGCTAATTCAGAATCCAGTTAACTGATTTACCCAAGTTTATATCGTAAAAGCTCAGTGGTGATTCTGTTGCCGCTGAGCTTTTTGATTTTTGGGTATGCTCAAATGTTAGGGCAGTGGTTGTTTTGTTTAGAGCTGTAATAAGCTCTTGTTGGTTACCATCTGATCGTATAATACTTTTGTGCTAGTTTGATCGATCATAAAAAATGTCAGAATTTTGTCTCATAAATTCGAAATTGACTAAAATGAAAGTAAATGAGTAAAAAGTCATAAAATCGTCACCTAAACCTTCGACAGACGCTTTTTATACGGGTATAAAAGCCCACCCAAAAACGCAGTCAAATGATTGAATTGAAATGATTTTTTAGAACGATCAATCACTTTATTAAGCGCGTCTTATGCGTTGTGCTGTCGTTTGTGAACGAATATGTAGAATTTGTCTGAATACTCAGGCCGATTACCAGACTATTAAAGAGTGAAATAACCTAATTATGCGGCTCAAGTGCATTAAGCTTGCTGGTTTTAAATCCTTTGTTGATCCAACCACCGTTTATTTTCCGAGTAATTTGTGTGCGGTTGTGGGGCCAAACGGTTGTGGTAAATCAAATATCATCGATGCCGTTCGTTGGGTAATGGGTGAGTCTTCGGCGAAAAACCTTCGTGGCGAGTCGATGACGGATGTTATTTTTAACGGATCGGGCAATCGCAAACCTATTGGTCAAGCCAGTATCGAATTGGTTTTTGATAACAGCGACGGCACCATCATTGGTGAGTTCGCCAGTTATAACGAAATTTCTGTGCGCCGAAAGGTTACCCGTGATGGTCAAAACAACTACTACCTTAACGGTAATCGCTGTCGCCGCCGTGACATCACCGATTTATTCTTAGGTACCGGTCTTGGGCCGCGCAGTTACGCAATCATCGAACAGGGCATGATCTCAAAGCTTATTGAGGCAAAACCAGAAGATCTGCGTGTTTTTATTGAAGAAGCTGCCGGTATTTCTAAGTACAAAGAGCGCCGTCGCGATACCGAAAATCGTATGCGACGCACCATGGAAAACCTTGAGCGTTTGACAGACTTACGCGAAGAACTAGAGCGACAGCTGTCGCGCTTGGAGCGTCAAGCTCAGGCTGCGGAAAAATACACAGAGTACAAAAAGCTGGAGCGTCAATCTAAGGCTTGGTTACAAGCGCTGCGCTATAAAGAGCTAGATCAGCAAGCTCAGTTGAAATCCGGAGAAATTACCGAGCTTGAACTCAAAGTGGAAAGCTTTGTAACCGATCAAGTCAGTACCGATACCCAAATTGAGCGCTACCGTCAAAACCATACCGAAGTGGGCGAGACCTTTAACGAAGTGCAAGGTCGTTTCTACTCGTTGGGCAACGATATCGCGCGAATCGAACAAAGTATTCACCATACCGAAGAGCGTTCTCGTCAGCTGAAAGCTGATTTGCAGCAGGCCGAGCAGGAATTCAACGAAACTAAAGAGCATCTAGAAAGTGATCGTGAGCGATCTGAACTGTTGCAAGTTGAGTTGATGGAGGTTGAGCCAGAAATGGAACTGCTTGCTGAAACCGAAGAGGTTTCAAGCGAAACATTGGCCGAATCAGAAGAGCAAATGCGCGCCTGGCAAACACGTTGGGATGAATTCAACCAAACGTCTGCGGCGCCCCGTCAACAGGCCGAGGTGCAACAGTCTCGCATTCAGCATCTAGAACAAGTTCAAACCCGATTGAATCAACGTATCGAACGACTGCGCGAAGAAAAATCCGGTTTGTCTGCGGTTGAAGGTGAAGAGAACTTAGAAATTCTGCGCGAAAAAATCGCCGAAATGGAATTAATCGGCGAGGAGTATGCCCAGCAATCTGAGCAGTTTAGCGATCAATTGCAATCTAAGCGGGCCGACGTAGAAAGCTTACGCAATAAGCTCGATGATGTACGCGCGCTTATTCAAACCCAAAAAGGACGCTTGGCTTCGTTGGAAGCACTTCAGCAGGCTGCATTAAGTCAATCTAGTGCTGCGGTTGATGAGTGGCTTGAAACTCACAATTTAAGATCAGCGCCAAAGCTTGCCGAAAAAATCCAAGTAACCGATGGCTGGAATTTGGCAGTAGAAACCGTTTTAGGGGCCAATTTACAAGCCGTCGCTACCGACGCTTTTGATGAATTTGCCAGCAGTCTTGAGGCCTTCAACGATGGCAACTTATTTTTGGTTGACGGAAAAGCATCGGCTCAACATAACGCCAGTGCCGATCTCGATTTGTTGAAATATGTTTCTGGTTCAGACGCCTTGCCATCTTTACTTGCTGGTGTACAGGTGGCCGAAACTCTTACCGATGCACTGACACGACGAGCCGGATTGAGCCACGGTCAATCGATTATTACCCGTGATGGTATTTGGATTGGCTCAAATTGGGTTCGTGTTAAGCGTGAACATGACGCTGGTGCTGGCGTTTTAGCGCGTCAGCAAGAGCTTGAGTTGCTTTCTGAAAATCTTCATGAGAATCAAGAGGTTGCCGAAGATATCTCAAGTCAGCTTGAGGATGCTTTGGGCGCAGTTAAGGATCTTGAGCGTAAGCGTGAAGACGTCCGCCGTGAAGCCGATACTCATAACCGTCAACGCAGTGAGCTTGCAGCGCAGCTTAGCGCTCAACAAGTCCAAATCGAACAGATTTTGGTGCGCCGTCAACGTGTTGATCAAGAAATCAATGAAGCGCTAACCCAACAACATCAAGAGAGCAAAAATCTATCCGAAGCGAGAGCCATTTTAGAAGACGCTATTGAGGCGATGGAAAACGATTCCAGTCAGCGTGAATCCTTAATGGCTGAACGCGATCGAATTCGCCAAGCATTGGAAGACGCACGAGTTAAGGCGCGAGAAAATAAAGATAAGTCGCACCAGTTAGCGATGCAGTATCAATCTTTAAAAACACAGCTGGACTCGATTCGGTCTTCTTTGAGTCGAACCGAGCAATTGCACTTACGAGCCAAAGAACGCCGCGAGTCGCTGCTTGAAAATATCGAAAATACGCAAGATCCGGCAGAAGAGCAGAAGTCTGAGTTGGAAGCTCTGTTGCAAAAACGTATGTCGGTTGAAGCCGAATTAACCGCAGCAAGAACCGCGGTGCAAGAGGTTGAACATCAACTGCGTGAGTTAGAACAGTCTCGCGGTAAGGTCGAGCAAACTCTCGCTCAAGTTCGCGGGGTACTTGAAAAGGCGCGTTTGTCTGCTCGTGAGTTAGAGACCAAGCGTGAATCTGCACTGGAACAGTTAAAAGCCGAGAATTATGAGTTAGAACAAACCCTCGCCGAGCTCGCCGATGACATTACCGAAGATTCTTTGGTTAGCGAAATCGAAGGTTTAGAGTCGAAAATTTCACGCCTAGGTGCTATCAATCTGGCGGCGATTGATGAATATAAAACCGAGTCAGAACGTAAAAATTATTTAGATCGCCAAGATGCCGATTTGCGTGACGCACTAGAAATGCTGGAAAATGCAATCCGCAAAATTGACAGGGAAACTCGAACTCGATTTAAAGAAACCTTCGATCAAGTTAACTCTGGACTGCAAGAGCTATTTCCAAAAGTTTTTGGCGGCGGCCATGCTTATCTGGAGCTCACCGGTGATGATTTGTTGGATACCGGTATCGCCATTATGGCGCGCCCTCCGGGCAAACGAAACAGCACCATTCATTTGCTCTCCGGTGGTGAAAAAGCACTTACAGCAATTGCATTGGTCTTTTCGATTTTCCGTTTGAATCCGGCGCCGTTTTGTATGCTCGATGAGGTTGATGCGCCGCTTGACGACGCTAACGTGGGTCGTTACGCACGCATGGTTGAAGAAATGAGTTCACAGGTTCAATTTATTTACATCACCCATAATAAAGGGGCGATGGAAATGGCGCAGAACCTTCTCGGCGTTACCATGCACGAACCCGGCGTTTCGCGACTGGTTTCGGTGGATGTCGAAGAAGCAGCAGAATTGGCGGCGAGCTAAACACGGTTTATCGAGCTTGCATAAGAATACACATTACTCACACCAGGTGTTTTGGTGTTTGTCAGAGGCAGTTTAATTTATGGAATTCGCCGCACGTGAGTGGCTTACCGTAATCATTGGTTTGGCTATTTTAGCCGTAATTTTGGACGGAGTTCGCCGAATGCGACACGCCAAACGCGGCTCAATTAAAGTATCTGCAAATGTTCAGGTTGGCGGTAATAAAGCCGATTTGGAACGCTATGGCAGCGAACTCCCAAGTGGTGGCGCACGAGTTGTCGCCCAACGCGATGAGGTTTCTGCCGAGCAACTGAATCGTGTCGTAAAAGAATCCTACAGTGCCAGTAAAACCACCAAGGGATATCGTATTCCCGAACAGGTTACATTAAATCTGGATGAGTCTGTGCCTATGCTAATGGACTCGGTTGTTGAACCGGATCAGGCGCAAAAACAGAAAGAGCCTACGTTGGGTAACATCGATGATCTAGAGGTTCCGGAGAACGAACCACAACTGCGAGCAGAACCTGAAGAATCTTTGCGATCGAACACGTCATTTACGGTTAGTGGTTCAAACCCGCTTGATGAACCTCAAGCTCAAGCGGACGTCGAGCATTCAGCCGATGCCGAGCCCGAGCTAGATGAAATCGAACATCATTACGAAGAGCCCGAAGAAGTCTTGGTCATTAATATTATGGCGCCAAGCGGCGAGTATTTTTCTGGCGGTGCGATTCTGGATGCTTGTATCGAAGAAGGGATGCGCTTTGGTGAAATGAATATTTTCCATCGCCACCGCGATATTGAGGGCAGGCAACCAATTATTTTTAGCATGGCTAACATCGTTATGCCAGGTACGTTTAACATCCAAGAAATGGATCGATTTTATACGCCGGGCGTGAGTTTCTTTCTGGCGTTACCCTGTTCCGGCAAAAGTATGGATGCCTTCGATTTGCTCTATAACACCGCGAAGAACCTTGCAAATTATTGGGGTGGTGAGTTAAAAGACGAAAATCGCAGTGTCTTAACCCAGCAAACGGTCGAGCATTATCGCCAGCGTATACGTGATTACGAACGCAAGCGGCTAACACACCCACACTGAGCCATAACGTTAAGTGATATTGAGCCTGCAAGTAAATCATTAAACCTTGCGGGCTTTTTTACATTTGCAGTCTTAATTTCGAATATCTAAGTATTAAAACCAATGTCTAATTCTTTAACCGAACTCCAGCAAAAAATTTCGGCGCTACGTGATGAGTTAGATCAGCACAATTACGCCTACTACGTACTTGATGATCCCAAGGTTCCAGACGCCGAGTACGATCGACTGTTTCAAGAGCTCAAAGCCATAGAGGCCGATCATCCCGAACTGATTACTCCCGATTCGCCCACACAAAGAGTCGGTGCGATTCCTTTATCGGCATTTGAGACCGTGCAACATCAGGTGCCCATGTTGTCTTTGGATAACGCGTTTTCAGACGAAGACTTAAGAGACTTTGATAAGCGCGTAAAAGATCGTTTGAAATCGAACGTCGATATCGAATACGCCTGTGAACCCAAACTGGATGGTTTGGCCATCAGCCTGATTTATCGAAATGGTGTGCTAGAGCGTGGTGCAACTCGTGGCGATGGTCAAAACGGTGAGGACATTACTCAGAACGTTCGCACTATTGGAACCGTTCCCTTAAAGCTGCGCGGTAACGGTTATCCAGAGGTTCTAGAGGTTCGCGGCGAAATCTATATGCCTAAAGATGGCTTTGAAAAACTCAACCAACAAGCACGGCTGGACGGTAGCAAGGTGTTTGTGAATCCACGTAATGCCGCTGCCGGTAGTTTACGTATGCTTGATAGCCGTATTACCGCGAAACGTCCTCTGGAGCTGTGCGCTTACAGCGTAGGTTTAGTGGAGGGTGGCGATATGGCGACCACGCATACCGAGGTTTTGCAGCAGCTCAATGGTTGGGGTTTCAAAATCAATAAGCACATGGCTACGGCGAAATCGATTGAAGAATGTCTGAGCTATCACCAAAAACTGGGTGAGCTGCGTGACGGCCTTGCGTACGATATCGACGGTATTGTTTTTAAAGTGAACGATCTAGAGCTACAGCGGGAGTTGGGGTTTGTCTCACGTGCGCCACGCTGGGCGATTGCTTATAAGTTTCCCGCCCAAGAGCAGGTTACCAAGCTGGTTGATGTTGAATTTCAAGTAGGGCGCACAGGTGCTGTGACACCGGTCGCGCGTTTAGAACCGGTTTTTGTCGGTGGTGTTACTGTTTCAAATGCAACCTTGCATAATCGTGATGAAATCGAACGCTTAGGTGTTCGTGTTGGCGACAGTGTTGTTATTCGTCGCGCTGGTGATGTAATTCCACAGGTGGTCTCGGTGGTCCTAGAACGCCGCCCAGAAGATGCCCGCGAAATTGTCTTTCCAGACGATTGTCCTGTGTGCGGCTCACCGGTAGAAACCGTTGCCGGAGAGGCGGTAGCGCGTTGCACCGGTGGCTTAACCTGCCAGGCTCAGCGCAAAGAGGCTATTAAACACTATGCATCGCGTAAAGCTATGGATATTGAAGGCCTGGGCGACAAGTTGGTTGAGCAACTCGTAGATGAGCAACTGATTGATTCGGTGGTGGATTTGTACTCATTGGATCTGGAAGCCGTTTCTAACCTTGAGCGAATGGGGCAAAAATCTGCTCAGAATCTGTTGGATGGTATCGAAAACAGTAAGCAAACTACGTTACCCCGGTTTATCTACGCACTGGGTATTCGAGAGGTGGGTGAGGCTACCGCTAGAACTCTAGCGCAATCACTGGGTAGCTTAGAGGCTATTGCTGCAGCGGATACGGAACAATTGCAAACCATCAACGATGTTGGTCCTGTGGTAGCGCACTTTATTCACGAATGGTTTTGTCGAGCCGAGCACCAACAACTCGTCGAGGCATTAAAAGAAGCCGGTGTTAGTTGGGAAAACCTAGCCGTTAAAGAGGTGGCAGAGTTGCCCCTTGCCGGTCAAACCTATGTGGTCACCGGAACACTTGAGCGTTTTAGTCGCGATGAAGCCAAGGCCTTTTTGCAAGAACTCGGTGCTAAGGTAGCGGGCAGTGTTTCTAAAAAGACCCAATGCGTTGTTACCGGTCCCGGTGCTGGATCAAAATTAACCAAGGCACAGGAGCTAGGTGTTGAGGTTATTGATGAACAGGCCTTTGTCGATCTTTTGCGTGGTTTTGGTATAAACGTTTAAAATCTCTTACGCTTTTGGTGTAATAACATTATTGAGTTCAAGGGCTCATTTAGGCGATGTAAATTATTAAATGGACTAAATCAATCTGAGAGCTGCGGGTGTATCGAAAATTAAGCAACCTATTTATCACGATTAGAGTTTTTGCGGTGGTTACCTTGTGCATTGCACTTGCTGCGTGTACTTCATCACCGCCTAAACATACCGAAAACATCTGCGATATTTTTGATGAGAAGCGCGGTTGGTATGACGATGCCAAAAAGGCTGAAAAGCGCTGGGGTTCGTCCATACCAACAATGATGGCAATTATGTATCAGGAGTCTGGCTTTGTTGCCAAGGCTCGGCCAAAGCGGAAGAAGTTCTTGTGGATTTTTCCCGGTGCCAGGCCCAGTGATGCCTATGGCTACGCCCAAGTAAAAGACGATACTTGGAAATGGTACAAAAAATCATCGGGTCGGTCGGGTGCAGACCGACACGATTTTGATGATGCCATCGATTTTGTCGGTTGGTACAACAAACAAAGCCAAAAACTCAGTAATATTAATCTCTCTAATACCTACGGTTTGTATTTGGCGTATCACGAAGGGCATGGCGGTTTTAACCGTAAAACCTATGCGAGTAAAGATTGGCTAAAAGCAACGGCTCGAAAAGTTGCTGATCGTGCTAGTCGATATACGACGCAGTTGCAACGTTGTGAAAAACGGTTAAGTAGTAAGGGTTGGTGGATTTTTTAACCTTTGATTATGTAACGTTTTGGGTGAGTTTTAAGCAAATCTACAATCCTCTAACGATTATCAACGAGAGAATATTGGGTGGAATTCGAATCTTTAGTTTACGGATGTATTATCGACTCCAAGCGCTTGGACGCCGAGCGACGAGAAATAAATCGCAAGGCCATGTTGGAGTTGCCTTCACAAGATGAGTGGCAGTTTTTGGCTCGGGAGATGTTTTCGTTACCACAGCCATCACCAGAATTAGACACCGTTAATAACGAAGTTTTTCATTTTGGCGCATCTTATCGCGGTATTGAATACGAATGGCAAAGTTGGATTGCGCAATTTGAGCAGCTGCTTTCTAAAATGTATTGGGTTTCTGCAAAGGTTCATCTGGAAACTGTGCTCTCTGGCAGCCATACTTTTACGTGGGAGACCAGTGGCGATTTTCACACGCCGGGCTCTGGGGATATGCAAGTGCAATGTGAATGGTCCCGTGAAGACGCATTCTAAGCACACTCATTATTCGTGATATGTAAAGTAGGTGATATTTGTTTATTTTTAAGCGTAAGTTCAAACGTACAACAACAACACTTGTTGGTGTGTTCGCTCTAGCGTCTTTTCTAGGACTGGCTGTGTGGGGGTGGGGAGTACCGGCTTACGCCATACGTAATTTTTTTCTAATTTGCGTACTGTTTTTACTGTTGATTTTAATAATTGCTGCTCTCACTGGATTATTAGTGTTACTGCTTCGAAAACTTAAAAATTCGAGTAACGAATAACCGGTTTTATTTTCGAAATTTATAAGTATTCAGTTATTTTCTTTTCCAGTTTTTTCTTTGCTTAACGGGCCTTTTTCGTTAGGCTCATTAGCAATTTTTGCCTTCTGATTAAATTCAGGAAGAGTTAATCAGGGGCTTCTAAAAGTCCTCATTAATTAACCATTAAAAGTGATTGAATGTCCCGAGCGTTAGTTTTATCTGGTGGCGGTGCTAGAGCCGCCTATCAGGTTGGTGTGTTAAATGCCGTTAATGACATTATTGGCAAGTCTGAAACTTCTCCTTTTCCCATTATTTGCGGTACATCTGCTGGAGCAATTAATGCGCTGGCCTTGGCATCGCATTTAAGTACCTTCGATAACGCCATTGCTGATTTGGTGACTATTTGGGATAACCTACACGTTGAAAATGTCGTAAAAGCTGGCTGGAAAGATATTGCTTTGGGCGTAAAACGTCTTACCGGAGCGTTTTTTAATCAGGGTATCGCTAAGTCTGACTCCATAGCCTTACTCGACAATTCCCCGCTGAAAACTCTGCTGCAAAGTCATATTAATTTTTCAAACCTAAAACCTTCTATTGAATCTGGAAAACTTCACGCTGTTGCTGTAACTGCTATGGCCTACAGTACCGGTGAATCCATTAGTTTCTTTCAGGGACATTCATCCATTCGCAATTGGCGCCGTTATAATCGTTTAGGGTTGTCTACGGAACTATCCATCGATCACCTTTTGGCGTCTTCTGCGATTCCCGGAGTTTTTCCAAGCGTAAAAATTAATGATGAATATTACGGCGATGGTGCTGTTCGACAGTTATCGCCATTGAGTACCGCGTTGCAATTAGGCGCCGATAAAATATTCATTGTGGGTGTGAGCGATAGCCGAAATCCTGAGCACTGGAATAAACGGCACATGGCTAAACATTCTCCTTCTATGGGGCAAATGTTTGGGCATTTGTTAGATTCCGCTTTTTTGGATTCTATGGATGCCGATCTAGAGCATTTAGAGCACGTCAACGACTTAATTAATTTGATTCCAGCGCCGCTTAGGGTGGGTCATCCTAAAGCGCGAAAAATAGAATCGATTTCAATTTCTCCCACCAAAGACGTAGATCGAATCGCTGGTCGTCATGTCCGTTATCTTCCTAAACCTTTGAAAGCAATCTTGGCATCGTCTGGCGCTACCGCAAAAGGTGGTGGAGCCGGTTTGGCCAGTTATCTTTTATTTTCTAATAAATTCACGAAAACTCTGATGGATCTTGGTTACCAAGATGCTATGTGGGAACGTGACAAGATATTGCGCTTTTTTGAAGATTGATTATTCGAAGTGGTTATTTATTATTCGTGATTCTGCGAAGTAATCCAAATGGTGCATGTTTTGGCTGAAATGCCAACATTTATGACCATAAAACCCGTTTAGTATCCTTTCTTGGCGCACTAGACTGCACGCTATAATTGATCTAGCTCTGACCTTCTTTGGAATTACCATGACTTTGTCTGCACGTTTACCTGTAATTGTTGGTTTTGGCGGCTATAACGCCGCTGGTCGTACATCTTTTCATCACGGTTATAAACGTTTAGTAATCGATAGTATCGATTCGACAGAGCGCAACAAGACAATTGCTGGTTTAGCTGTGTTAATGGGTTATGCCAAAAAAAGCGAAAATGGTTACATCATTGGTGAACAGACGGGTTTGTCGTTAGAGCAAACCGTTGGGTTATTAGAGACAGATGTACTCGCGAACACTTTAATTCGTCGTATTGATAAAGACGTGTATTTCGATGTTGATAGCGTCAAATGGCACAAAAAAACCACTTTAGATTCGGCAACTGGTGAAGCGATCGAATTTAAAGTTCGTACTCGTGATTTGCCAGAGCCATTACCCGAAGGTTGGGAAATTATTGCCGAAGACGGCAAAACTACCACCATTGCCGTCAGTTCTTTGAGCAACATTAAAGTCGATAGCTATCGCGATTTTCCGGTTAAATCTGCGGGACAGTTGCCAAAAGGATTCGATATCTCCAGCCATTATAATTCCCACTTTCACCCTCGTGCGCTGCAAATGGCGGTGTTGGGTGCGTCTGACGCCATTCGTTCGGTGGGCATAGATTGGCAAGATATATTGAATGCAGTTTCTCCCGATGAAATCGGTGTTTATGCCAGTAATATTATGGCGCAGCTTGACGAGCACGGCGCAGGCGGAATGTTGCAGTCTCGATTACTTGGCTCGCGCGTATCGACCAAAAATTTAATTTTGGGCCTCAACTCAATGACTACCGATTTTATCAACGCCTATGTTATTGGTAGCGTGGGTAGTTCGGCTTCTATTACCGGGGCTTGCGCAAGCTTTTTGTATAATATGAACACTGCTATAGAAGAAATTCGTAGCGGTCGTAAGCGTGTGGTAATTGTTGGTGGTTGTGAAGCGCCGGTAACCAGTGAAATTATCGACGGTTACGCAACCATGGGTGCTTTAGCAACTGAAGACGCTCAAAAGCGTTTATACAATGTTGATGAGGTTGACCACAGTCGCTCCAGTCGTCCATTTTCTGATAACTGCGGTTTTACGATTGCTGAATCTAGCCAATTTACGGTGTTAATGGATGACGAATTAGCTCTTGAGCTGGGTGCGCAAATTCACGGTTCTGTTGCCGGGGTATTCTTAAATTCAGACGGTTATAAAAAGTCTATTTCTGCTCCCGGCGCCGGTAACTATTTGACTATGGCTCGGGCTGTGGCCAGTGCTCAATCTATGTTTGGCAAGGAGTCAGTTCAGTCGAGTATTTTATTGGCTCACGGATCTAGCACACCTAAGAATAGAGAAACCGAATCTGTTTTATTTGACGAAGTCGCTAAGACGTTCGGCATAGAAAATTGGCCAACCATTGCCATTAAAGCGTTTTTGGGCCATTCCTTGGCGCCTGCCAGCGGTGATCAAGTGAATGCGGCTTTGGGTATGTTTAAATATAAAGTTCTGCCCGGAATTCGCACCGCGGATAATATTGCCGACGATGTTGCACGAAGTCATTTAAATATTTTCTTGGATGACATTAAAGTCGAACATAATCTTGATTTGGCTTTTATCAACTCGAAAGGTTTTGGGGGCGCCAACGCTACTGGTATTTTAGTATCGCCAGAAAAAACTCTGCAAATGCTCGAAAAGCGCTGGGGTTCCGACGTTTTAGATCAGTATTTTTCTAAGCTAGACGCTACCGTAACACGCGCAAACGAATACGATCAAAGCGCTTTAGCCGGAGATTTACAGGTAATTTATCAGTTTGGTGAAGGTGTTATTGAAGAAGGTAAGATTGAAATGACCACCACAAGCATCCGCGTTCCCGGATTTGAAAATCCAATAAGTTTGGAAATGTCGAATCTCTACAAAGACATGCTTTAAGGAAACCCTGATTCATCTAGAGTTTCTTGTGGTACAAGGATGTGCCGTCAATTTCTAGATGCGTAAGTGATTGAAATCGTGAAAAAATTAAAAATCGCTGTTTCGTTTCCTACTCTTCTATTAAATCTCTGATCTAATAATCGAAAAATTAATCAAAGATTCCTTAAGTGGTTTTTCGCATACACTCAAAAAAAGCGAATGTATGCGGGTTACTATTCTTTTAGATTAATGATTAACGTCAATTAATTCTTAGCCATTATTTACCAAATAAGGCGTAATTAACCCTGTGACTCGATGTGTTTGGCCATTATTTTCGCAAATTCGCTGTTCGATCCAAAATAGTCTAATTGCGTAATCGTGCAATTTGGGTAAGCCGTTAAGCATTCTTGTATTTGTGCGGGAATATCTACGCCAACGTGCTTTCCTTGATTAAAAAACATCGGGTAGATATCTATATTTTCAATGCCATTTTCATAAAGCACCTCCACTGCATCCAGCATAGAAGGATCGCAAAGTTCTAAGAAAATAGGTTCTACGATTTTGTAGCCACTTACATACTCAGATAATTGGTTAACAATGGTTTTAAATTCATCGTTAGCTTTTTGCGCGCGGCTGCCATGCGCCATAACCAATAAAGCTTTTGTGTTTGTGCTCATGGCATTATTTACCTTTTGATGAAAATCTGAGTATTAAAACGTTGCACCGAGTACTTTTGCTCGTTGGCTTTGCTGTTGTCGATCTTCGTTTGCAATCGCCCAACCCTTAAGGTTGTCATTAACAATTTGAGCCAGTGCTTGAATATGCTCGGGTTCATCATTTAATGCCGTTATGTATTCAAAGCGCTCACCGCCGTTGGCAATAAAATAGCCTTTATTTTCAACGTTAATTTCTTCGATGGTTTCCAGACAGTCAGCGGAAAATCCCGGACAAAATACTTGAACAGATTTGGTACCTTTGGATGGTAACGACTTCATGGTTTCATCGGTATAAGGCTGCAACCATTCTTCTCTACCAAATCGAGATTGGAACGTTGTTAGATAATCACCGTCTTGGAGATTTAGCGCTTGGGCAATGAGTCGGGTGGTTTTATGGCATTCACAAAAATAAGGATCGCCATTATCCAAATAATGTTTAGGCACACCATGATACGAAAAAACGATTTTTTCGGCTCGTTCGTGTATCTGCCAATGTTTTTTAATTTTTTCAGCGCAGGCTTTTATGTACAAAGGATGATCATGGTAATGTGTAATAAAGCGCAGTTCCGGTAGCCAGCGGCGTTGGGTAAAATCTTGCGCGATGGCATCAAAGGTTGATGCAGTAGTGGCGGCGCAGTATTGAGGGTAGAGCGGTAATACGACTAATTTTCTAACACCGGCTTCCGACATTTTTTGAATCACAGATGTGATAGACGGATTGCCGTAGCGCATGGCAAATTCAACCACCAGATTCTCGTCCAGCATCTCACTGAGCGCGCGGTGCTGCGCCTTAGTAATGGTCATCAATGGCGAGCCTTCTTCTGTCCAAACCGATGCGTAAGCATGAGCCGACTTTTTAGGTCTCACGTTTAAAATAATTCCATTTAAGATAAACCACCATATCAACCTTGGGATTTCGACAACTCGTGGATCAGACAGAAATTCCTTTAAATAGGTTTTTAGCTTAGAGGGTGTTGGTGCGTCTGGAGTGCCTAAATTGGTAATGAGTACACCAATTTTCTCGTTGTGTTGATGATTAAAATTTTTTGTATTTTGGTATTTCATGCGCTTTCAACTTATCAACGTTCGAGGTCGTGAGCACTAAGCCTTTTAATGCTTAGCTTGGTTGCGTGTTATCAAAGCGCCATTATACGTAAAAGTGTCTGAGTTCGGTTCAATGCTTTTGATGATTTCTGCATTCCATGCAATCCGATGGAATATTTATTTAGAGAGCTGAATCATTTTATCCCTCAAAAATGCAAAGTCTGTCTTATGATTGTTTTTGTAATAACCGTACCAAAGACGATATTGCTCGCGATAATTCCTCTGCTGCCGGTTGATTATCGATAATTTCTAGCCAAGTGCTACCATCGGTGGGGTTAAGCAATTGGCAACTGGCATTTTCGAGTCCACACTCATAACGCAAATATGGATCAACTCCGTACACAGAAAATCGCTGATTTGTGGTTAATCTTTTAGTGTTTGCCAAATTCTGAGTCGTTGTGATGACAGTATCAGGCAGCTTTACGCTAATTTTGTGGCGATGAGCTCCTTCGAGCTTATTTGAGGCAACTACTGAGGTTTCACCGTAGCCGTAAAATTCGAGAAGATTATTGATGTGCTGTGTAACGGCTTTTACGGTGTCGTCGGTTTGATACAAAAATTCCAGATACTGATAATAATCGTCCACAACATCGAGATCGTTTGACCATTTAATCTTAGCGGTGCTGGCTTTAAGACTATCGTCGGCTACTGTTTTTGAGGGCCCCTGCGTTTGCTCGCGCAGTTTGGTGATTAATCGTAAGGTTTCAAAATACTCCGGTGCGCTTCGTCCTGCGTGCTCTATGTAAGATTCGTAAGATGATAATGCTTTATGAGGTTCGTTTAGAGCAGCGTAAACACGTCCTTGCAAGAAATAAAATCGTGGTGGTGGATCAGTTCTTAAAGAGAGCGAGCGGGATAAAGATTCTTTTGCCTTCGAAAATTGACTCTGACTGATTAAATCTTCAGCTTCAATCAACAGGCGATCCGCTTCAAAGGATGGACTCAGCGCTGAGTGTCCTTCTAATGATGACAATGTGAAAACAGCTGTGACGATAAGCGTAAGAAACGATGAACGTTTGGATTGTGTTTGGTGATTGTTCAAAATCGTTTCCTCAATTCAACCGTGAAAATCGTAAATCACTACCGCAAATGATCAAGGTAGGGCTGTAAAGTGATAACAAGATCACACTCATTAGTTTAGAAAGTTTACGCTGAACAGGGCATTACTGGTCAAATTTTTCTGATAAATGGTTTTGTTCAGTATAGGAGACTCTAATCGAGTTCGAACTATCGGTAACACAGAAGCGAGATTTCATTCTCCATAATCGTAACTGGTTGAAATTATGACGAAATTGGTAATCGCCTTATCAATACTGGTGCGGTGTTAACATCAGAATGGGTTCACTAAGGCAGTCAAGGCTAAGAGAAAGATTAAATGTTGGTTCAGATTTGCCCATTATGTGGCGCGGTTTGCTCGTTATTTCATCAAGATAAGCGGAGGAGTTACTTTATTTGTGCGATTTGTAGCCTGGTTCATGTGCCGAAAGAATTCCATTTGACGGACAATCAAGAGCGAGAAGAATACGATAAACACGAAAATTCATTGACCGATGTCGGCTATCGTCAATTTCTTACCCGCGCAGCGGAGCCACTTCTTGGCCGCTTACAGCAAAAGTCTTACGGCTTAGATTTTGGCTGTGGTCCGGCACCAATGCTGGCCAAAATCCTTTCTGAGTATGGGCACACCGTCGAGCTTTTCGATAAATTTTATTATCCAAATAACACGATTTTGGATAATAGGTTTGATTTTATTGTAACCACAGAAGTCGTAGAGCACTTGGCTGATCCAGCGTTAATACTAGATACACTGTTTAATACTTTGAAAGTGGGTGGTTTTTTGGTGATTATGACCAAGCGTTGGTTGGATCTTGAACGATTTAAGTCGTGGCATTACAAAAATGATCCCACTCACATCACCTATTTTCACGAAAAGACATTGCAGTGGATCGCCAACTTTTGGCGAGCTGAGCTTGAATTTGTTGCTGCGGATGTTGTTGTACTGACAAAAAAATAGTGCGCAAATTACGAGTGCTGATCGGCACTGAATAATTTGGCGCGTACGGTGGTTCTGTATTCGCTGGGTGTGGTAGCAAGTAGCTTTTTAAATAAACCCACAAAGTGACCCATATCGGAATAGCCAACTTTATAGGCAATTTCGTGAATGGTGAGATTACTGGTTTGAAGTAAATCTTTGGCGACCGTGATTCTGATTTCCTGCAAATACTGTAGGGGTGATTTGTTAGTGGCGATTTTAAATCGACGATTAAATGATCTTACGCTCATTTCAAATCGCTCTGCCACTTCACTGAGTCGAATATCTTTTCCATAGTTATCGTGTAACCACATTTGTGCTTGCACAATATCCTCATCGGGATGTTGATTTATCTTGCCATCGAAATAACCGCGTTCTTCATACGATCTACGAATTTCATGGGAAAAATGGCGCTCAACATGATTGGCAATTTCTTGGTTGTAGATTCTTTGAATAAAATGCACGGTCAGGTCGGCGAGGGCGTTTACGCTGGCGGCGCAGAATAGGTTTCCTGATTGGGTAATGAAATACTGGCGTTTTAAATCGACTCGCGGATAGTACTTTTGGAATTGATCGAAGTAATGCCAATGAGTTGTGGCCGCTTTACCATCAAGTAGGCCGGATTCCGCCAAGAAGCACACCCCGGTTCCGACTGCGCTTACAATGGCGCCATTTTGTACCTGTTGCGTTAACCAAGAATAGATGGAAGGGTTTTCTCGTAAACGTAATCGTGGATTTCGCCAGAGAGCAGGTAGAAAGATAATGTTGGCTTCTGGTTGTGCGTCGAATACTGTGTATGGTGTTAAAGGTATGCCCGCACGGGTTTTAATGGGGGTTGCATCCTGAGCAATTGTTTGTATTTCTAGCCGTGCTGATCTTCGATTTTTCGAGCGTGCAATGCTTTCTCCAGCATTGAGCATTTCCATGGGTAAAGTGGCGCTGGACGCAAGCATCTCATCACAAAGAACAAAATATATACGCTGAATCATAACTGTTAACGCTAAGAACTTGATCCGACATTGTGATGTAAAAATGTAAACCAAGAAAGTTATACCACCCCCAGAATTTATATCATCAACGTAAAACACAAAAACTTCTGGTAATTAAAAGGAAGGCGAAGAGCCAGATTACAAAGCTGTCTTTTGTATTGTTCAGTTAAGAATTCAATGTCGTTGCTGTCGCAAAATTATTGCGTATCAGATGCATCCCGCCTGGTGAGTTGCATATCTCTTTGCTTATTGCATTTTCTGTTTAAATTATAAATCTCTTATTAACTATTTATCTTTAGTAAGAAATTATTTTCTCGGTACATTATCGGTTCGTTTAGTTCGAAAATTTATCTAGAGGCTTTTGTCTTAGATAGATGGTTAGAAATCATCTAAGTATTGCAAGATGCCTTTACCGAATTGGAGTGGTGCGTGCTTGAGATCGGAGAACGCATACAATGGTTGCGTAAGCTCAACGGCTGGTCACAGCGAGAGCTGGCCCGTCGTGCCGGTGTCGCTAACAGTGCAATTTCGCAAATGGAGCAGGGGCGTATCAGTCCTTCGGTGTCCTCCCTTAAAAAAGTGCTCGATGGCGTGCCAATTTCCTTAGCGGATTTTTTCAGTTTAGATCTGCATTCTTCACATAATCCCTTTTATTCGTCCTCCGAATTACCCGATCAGGGCGATGGATTTATTCAAGCGCGCTTAGTCGGTAATGACAAACGACGCACGGTTTCTCTTTTTTGGCAATTTTATCCGCCAGGTAGTGATACCGGTGAAGATATGCTTCGTTCAACGAAAGACATCGCTGGATTAGTCTTCGAAGGGGAGTTGGAAGTTGCTGTTGCGGGTCAGGTAAAGGTTTTGTCGGTTGGTGATGGGTATTACATCTATGCCATGCAGCCTTATCGAATACGAAATGTTGGTTTTAAAGGGTGTATTTGTACCATGTCCAGAGCCTCGTAATGCCCGTAAGTTACTAATTTTTCGAGTAAAAAATATTCTTTTTGATTGCCCTTAGTGCAGTTTTTAAGAAAATCTACAAATTTAATGTAATTTTTAATTTTTGTGTTGCTGACCTGAAAATCCTATGGCACAATGCGCTCCGCTTTTCCGGTAGAGCACTTAAGAAAAAAGATTTTATTGAATAAAATCAAAAACTTAGGTAAAGTTCTTCCAAGCTTAGGAAAAAGCTTTTTCAATGCGGACGTGGTGAAATTGGTAGACACGCCAGGTTTAGGTTCTGGTGCCGCGAGGTGTGAGAGTTCGAGTCTCTCCGTCCGCACCACATTGAATTTTATGCGCAGGTTGATTCCGTCAGCTTGCGCTTTTTCATATTTTGAAAACCACTTTTCTCCTTTTTCCTTATCGTGCATGACATACGTCGTAGCTGGCGATACAGGGTATTAAGTTTATATAGCTAGAGGATCAACATGCAGGTCTCAATCGAAACCACCGAAGGATTAGAGCGTAAAATGACTGTGGGTATTCCCGCAGAGCAGTTTGATGGCGAAGTTGAAAAGCGACTTGCTGAAGCCGCTAAAACCATACGTCTAAACGGGTTTCGTAAAGGTAAGGTTCCTCTAAAAGTTGTTAAGCAACGCTTTGGTTTGGGTGTTCGTCAAGAAGTTATGGGCGACTTAATTAACCAAACTTTCCCGAAAGCCGTTCAAGAAAACGAAATTAAACCAGCTGGACAGCCTTCGATCGAACCTCTTGAAATCAAAGATGGTGAAGGTTTTCAGTACGTTGCAACGTTTGAAGTTTATCCAGAAGTTACTTTAAACAGCATTGAGGGCTTCGAAATTGAGAAGCTTAATGCGCAAGTAACTGACGCAGATCTCGATAAAATGATCGATATTCTGCGCAAGCAACAAGCTACTTGGAAATCTGTTGAACGCGCTGCGCAAACAGAAGACAAGGTAAATATTGATTTCGTTGGCACCAAAGACGGCGAAGAATTCCAAGGTGGTAGTGCTAAAGGTCAAGACCTAGTATTGGGTTCTGGTCGAATGATCCCTGGTTTTGAAGATGGCATCATCGGCTTATCTGCCGGCGAAGAGAAGGCTATCCCTTTAACTTTCCCAGAAGATTATCATTCAGAAGAGCTAAAAGGCGCTGCTGTTGAGTTCAAAATCACTGTTAATTCGGTGAGCGAACAAGAATTGCCTGAGCTTAATGCAGACTTTTTCAAAGCTTTTGGTACAGAAGTCGAAGATGAAGCCGCATTCCGTGAAGAAGTAAAAGCTAATATGGAGCGCGAGCTGAAGAACGCTGGCAAAAACAAACTAAAGACTCAAGTGATGGATAAGCTTATCGAAGCTCATGAAGTTGCGTTGCCAAAAGCTTTGGTTGCTGGTGAGATCGATGTTTTGCGTCAACAAACGGCTCAGCAGTTTGGTGGTCGTGCTCAGAATCTAGATTTGCGTTCTTTGCTTCCAGATACCATGTTTGAAGAGCAAGCAAAACGCCGTGTTTCTCTTGGTTTGATTGTTAGCGAAATTGTTAAGCAACAAGAAATTAAAGTCGACGCTGATAAAGTTAGAGAAATGGTTGATGAAATCGCCTCTACTTATCAAGAGCCCGAAGAAGTTGTTAACTACTACTACGGTAATCAGCAATTATTAGCTGGTATCGAATCAGTTGTTCTAGAAGATCAGGTTGTTGATTTTGTATTGTCTAAATCGACAATTTCTGAAGTCGAAAGCAATTATGAAGATGTCATTAAACCGGCTTCTGTGTAATTTCCAGTCTTTGTAAGCTTTGCCGCACATTATTTGTAAGCTAACAAAATGTGTGCGCCTATCTTCCTAAAACGCCACTAATTAGTGGCGTTTTTTGTCATTATTCGTTAATACTTCACTGGCATATCCTTTGAACTCGGGTTAAGCTGACGACTGAGGCTATGCAGGCTCGCCCCTAGTTTATTGGCTTTCAGGTCGTTTTCTGTGGTGTATCCTGTTTCTAAGTTTTGCAATTAGAGTATAAATATGTCCGATATTATTAATCCTAATTCCATGTACGTTAACTCCGGTTTGATTCCAATGGTGATTGAACAAACTGCGAGAGGTGAGCGTTCTTTCGATATTTATTCTCGACTATTAAAAGAGAGAATTATTTTCCTTGTGGGTCAAGTTGAAGATCATATGGCCAATTTAGTTGTGGCCCAGCTTTTGTTTTTAGAAGCTGAAAATCCCGACAAAGACATCCATTTATACATCAATAGCCCTGGAGGTTCCGTTACCGCAGGTCTATCAATCTACGACACCATGCAGTTTATTAAACCTGATGTTAGTACAATGTGTATCGGGCAAGCGTGCAGCATGGGAGCGTTCTTATTGACGGCAGGTGCTAAAGGTAAACGCTATTGTTTGCCTAATGCTCGTACCATGATTCATCAGCCTAGTGGCGGTGCTCAAGGTCAGGCATCTGATATTCATATTCAAGCTCAAGAAATTTTGAAAATACGTTCTCGTTTAAATGAACTAATGGCTCATCATACCGGTCAATCCGTTTCGAAAATTGAAACAGATACTGAGCGCGATAACTTCATGAGTGCTGCCCAGTCTGCGGAATATGGATTGGTTGATAAAGTACTGTCGAATCGCGTTCCTACCTAAGTCGGTGCGAAGGTCTAATTTCAATCTATAATAACTTTATAAAGGTCAGCCAACATAAAAAGTCGATAAGGTCTGATTCATCATGTTTGGATAAAATATAAACTAGATGAATGGTCTTATTATTTAGTCTTATAAGTTGTTAAATAATTCTTTTGTATGCCGATGATTTATTTCATCCAACAAAGGAGGCTGGCCAAGTGCCTTTGTTAGATTTTTTTCTTCAAAGACTTGCAAAACGAGTCCAAAGCTAGCATCTTCTAGTCATTGGCTCAAAAATGGAGTGATTTAATGTCCGATCACGGTAACGATAAAGACAACCAAAACGGCAAGCTTTTATACTGTTCATTCTGCGGTAAAAGTCAGCATGAAGTACGTAAGCTTATCGCAGGCCCATCAGTCTTTATCTGCGATGAATGCGTCGATTTATGTAACGACATCATTCGTGAAGAGATTCAAGACAACAATTCTGAAGGTAACCAGGACAAGCTTCCAACTCCTGAAGAAATTGCTAAAACCCTAGATCAGTATGTCATCGGACAACGTCGTGCGAAACGTGTGTTGTCGGTAGCGGTATACAATCATTACAAGCGTCTTCGAATTGGCAATGATAGCAAAAAGTCAAAAGACGATGTCGAATTAGGCAAGAGTAATATCTTACTTGTCGGTCCGACAGGTAGTGGTAAAACTCTGCTGGCTGAGACTTTGGCTAGGCTTTTGAATGTTCCGTTTACCATTGCAGATGCTACGACTTTAACTGAAGCCGGTTATGTTGGTGAAGACGTCGAGAATATTATTCAAAAGCTTTTGCAGAAGTGTGATTACGATGTAGATCGCGCTCAGCAAGGCATCGTCTATATTGATGAAATTGATAAGATATCTCGAAAGTCTGACAATCCATCGATTACACGAGATGTTTCTGGTGAAGGTGTACAGCAGGCGCTCTTAAAACTAATTGAAGGCACTGTGGCTTCGGTACCACCTCAAGGTGGTCGTAAACACCCTCAGCAAGAATTTTTGCAAGTTGATACTTCTAACATTCTCTTTATTTGTGGCGGCGCTTTTGCTGGCTTAGATAAAATCATTCTTGATCGCTCTGAAAAGGGTGGTATTGGTTTTGGTGCAGAAGTTAAGAGTAACAATGACAAGAAAAACTTCGGTGAAGCCCTTAAGGAGCTAGAAGCCGAAGATTTAGTCAAGTATGGATTAATTCCTGAATTTGTTGGTCGACTACCGGTAATTGCTACTTTAGAAGAATTGAGCAAAGAAGCATTGGTTCAAATTCTTACAGAACCTAAAAATGCACTTACTAAACAGTACGCCAAGCTATTCAGTATGGAAGGTGTCGAGATCGATTTTCGTCCAGAAGCTTTAGACGCAGTTGCGCAAAAAGCAATGGATAGAAAAACCGGTGCTCGTGGTCTTCGTTCCATTATGGAAAATGTTCTACTAGACACAATGTATGAAATTCCATCGTCAGAAAATGTTGTTAAGGTAGTTGTTGATGAAAGTGTAATCAAAGGTGAGTCCGAGCCACTTTTGGTATACGCAAGCAACACTTCTAAAGCAAGTAAAGCGAGTTCTGAAGATTGACCCGTAAACAGGCGATGTTAAAACATCGCCTGTTTTGCATTTGATGCTCCACTCTTTCCG
The DNA here is from genome assembly GCA_937864365.1 of uncultured Alteromonadales bacterium. Classification (GTDB taxonomy): domain Bacteria; phylum Pseudomonadota; class Gammaproteobacteria; order Pseudomonadales; family Cellvibrionaceae; genus Sessilibacter. The sequence goes on from CALMJT010000104.1 coordinate 38,985, forward strand.
ATTACATGCCTCACGCTGACCTTGTCAGACGCAATTTCTGTTTCCTGTTTAGCCATGGTTGCTTTGGTCGGATACCCAAATGCGGGGATTTTCGGTAGTGTGTTTGTGGTTAACGGATATTAAATTCGTATTTACGGCTGTGTTACGGTTGCAATTAGTAAAAGACTCCCAACATTTACTAGATTGAAATGAAATTACACTTATTTTTATCGAGGCAATGATTAATATGTCTTCAGAAGGTTTCGAAAGTACAAACGCCGGACTACCTTTATTGCCACTTCGAGACGTGGTTATCTACCCGCACATGGTAATCCCTTTGTTTGTCGGTAGAGAGAAATCTATAGAAGCTCTAGAGCAAGCGATGGCAACTGACAAGCAGGTATTGTTGCTGGCTCAAAAAAATGCATCTGATGACGATCCAAGTCCAGATCGGTTGTATGAAATTGGTACTGTTTCTTCGGTATTACAGTTGCTAAAGCTTCCCGATGGCACAGTTAAAGTGCTAGTTGAGGGCGGTGAGCGTGCGCGCGTTACCTCAATTGATAGCGAGGGGAATTTTTACAAAGCGCACATCGAGTTGCTTGAACCCGAAGAGATACCCGCCCGTGAAGGCGAGGTTTTGGTAAAGACGGCACTCAGTCAGTTTGAGCAATATGTGAATCTCAGTAAGAAAGTACCGTCTGAGGTGATGACCTCTTTGTCGGGCATCGATGAGCCAGGTCGCTTGGCAGATACCATAGTTGCTCACATGTCTCTTGAGCTTCCGCAAAAACAAGAAATTCTTGAGATGGTCAATGTTCGAGAGCGCCTTGAGCACATTCTAGGACTTATTGAGGCTGAAATTGATCTTTTCCAAGTCGAAAAACGCATTCGTGGTCGCGTTAAAAAGCAAATGGAAAAGAGTCAACGTGAGTATTACCTAAACGAGCAAATGAAGGCCATTCAGCGTGAGTTGGGTGATCTTGGTGACGAGCCAAATGAGCTTGAAGATCTTGAGCAAAAGATTGCCGATGCCGGGATGCCGGAGGAAGCTGAGAAAAAATCTCGTGCTGAATTGAACAAGTTGAAGATGATGTCTCCTATGTCTGCCGAAGCTTCGGTGGTGCGTTCTTATATCGACTGGATGTTGAATGTACCTTGGACTAAAAAGAGCAAAGTTCGTAATGATTTGGCGCGTGCCGAAGAAATTTTAGAGCAAGATCATTATGGTCTTGAAGAAGTTAAAACTCGTATTTTGGAATATCTGGCCGTTCAGAAACGTGTTCGCAAGATTAAGGGGCCAGTTTTGTGTTTGGTCGGGCCTCCCGGTGTTGGTAAAACTTCACTGGGTGAATCTATTGCGCGTGCAACAAACCGTAAGTTTGTTCGTATGGCTTTGGGCGGTGTTCGAGACGAGGCTGAAATTCGAGGACATAGACGTACCTATATCGGTTCGTTGCCGGGTAAATTAATCCAAAAAATGTCTAAAGCAGGTGTTAAAAATCCATTATTCCTCTTAGATGAGATCGACAAAATGGGTATGGATCATCGTGGTGATCCTGCATCTGCTTTGCTTGAAGTATTAGATCCCGAACAAAACTTCAGTTTTAACGATCATTATCTGGAAGTTGATTATGACTTATCAGATGTAATGTTCGTTTGTACGTCGAACTCTATGAACATTCCTGGTCCACTGTTGGACCGTATGGAAGTCATAAGAATTCCGGGCTACACCGAAGACGAAAAAGTTAATATCTCTACAAAGTATCTAATTCCAAAACAAGTGCAACGTAACGGCTTGACCGAAGGTGAAATCACCATCAAGGAAAATGCGTTAAGAGATATTATCCGCTATTACACTCGCGAAGCTGGTGTGCGTGGTTTAGACCGTGAAATCGCCAAAATCTGCCGTAAAGTTGTAACTCAGCACGTTAAAGACAAAACCAAAGTTCAGGCCGAGGTTGATAGCGATGTGCTTGAAAACTACTTGGGTGTGAAGCGCTTCGACTACGGCGTGGCCGAGCAAGAGAATCAAGTTGGCCAGGTTACAGGTTTGGCTTGGACGCAAGTTGGTGGAGAGCTTTTGACTATTGAATCAGCTTCTTTAAGAGGAAAAGGGCGCCTGGTTAAGACCGGTTCTCTTGGCGACGTCATGCAGGAGTCGATTCAAGCTGCAATGACGGTTGTTAGATCTCGATCTCAAGTGTTAGGTATAGATCCAAACTATTCAGAAAATACTGATTTACATATTCACGTTCCTGAAGGTGCCACACCTAAAGATGGCCCAAGTGCGGGTATCGCAATGTGTACTGCACTTGTGAGTGTTCTCACCAACATTCCCGTTCGTGCTGATGTAGCTATGACAGGAGAGATCACTCTTAGAGGCGAGGTATTACGGATCGGTGGATTAAAAGAGAAGCTCTTGGCGGCGCATCGTGGTGGTATCAAAACAGTGTTGATTCCTGCCGATAATGAACGCGACCTTAAAGAAATTCCCGATAACATTAAGGCTGATTTAGTTATTAAACCTGTTAAATGGATTGATCAAGTACTTGAGGTTGCACTAACTCATTTACCGGAACCGTTCTCAGATGAGGAATACAGGGCTTTAGAGGAAAAAGAGCGAGCTAAAAAAGACGCTCCTATTGAAACTGCAAGCAGACATTAATTAATTTGAGTGGCCGATCACTATTTTCGGTCACTTATATTATTAATGAAGTGATTCCATTAGATTTTTTGTGAAAGTTAGAAAAGTATTTTTCAATTATATTTTAGGGTTTATTCAAGTTAAAAATAAACGCTAAGTAATTAACTTTCAATTTTATTATGCTGAATTTCTAATGATCTCTCTTCTCTAATAGTTTGTAGACAATATAATAAACAACACTGAAATTTTATTTACGGTTAAAAACGTGAATATTTTTTTAAGTATTTATTTGATTTCTTTGCGCGGTGCACTTGAATATAAATTCGATTTTATAAACAAGGTCACTTTGTGTGTAGAAATTTTAAACTAATGATGAGTTTATTTTTTGTTTTACGGATTTTTACTGTTTTAATGTGAGTGTTCCTTGACCCTTTACAGCACTGTTGGTATAAAACGCTCTCTCAGAGCCACGGGTTCCGGGGCTTAAAACTAAATTACATTAAAGTAAAAATTATTAAACTCAATCTCTAATCAATATATAAGAGGGGTAAAGTGTGAATAAATCAGAGCTAATCGAAGCCATTGCGGAATCAGCAGATATACCTAAAGCAGCTGCTGGTCGCGCGTTAGACGCGATGGTTGACGCCGTTACAACTGCTCTGAAAGACGGCGATCAAGTTGTGCTCGTTGGATTTGGTACTTTCTCTGTGAAAGATCGCGCTGCCCGTACCGGCCGTAATCCACAAACTGGCGCTCCAATCGAAATTGCAGCAGCAAAAATTCCAAGCTTTAAACCGGGTAAAGCATTGAAAGATGCGGTAAACCCATAGTTAATTAAGCGGTATTTAAAACACCCGTTTTTAAAGGTTGTCTTCTCCTAGTTTAATTAGGGAGAAGGACCTTTTAAATTATACGTAAAGTATAAAAATTTTTTCTCGCGAATATTTCATTTCATAATTGAGCATTTTGCTCCACCTATACCCCCTTCAAAATTAGAATCATTTTTCTTTCACGCGCTTTTTATTTTTAAATGTTCGCGTTTTATTTCTTCAGTGATGTTTAGATTTAAAAAAATAAACACTCATTCTTTAGTTCAATTTTTAAAATCTCCGAAGAGTAAATTTTGAACAGATTGTTAAGCTCAGGGATCGCATTGCGTTAAAAACTACGTTGAGATCACTAAATACCTAGAAACTTTGCTGAAGTTATTAAAGAATATTTTGATTTACATGTGGTTTTTGTAACAATACACGTTTGGTAATCAACACTAGATTTCCGGTTCCTATATAGGTCGGTTTTCTAAAACTGAAGTCATAACGGCTAAAAAAATTCTTATTAGAATTGCCGTTTCGAAACAATTATCTGGTAACTAACATGCTGCAATCATTTCGCGATAACCTGAAAGGTGGTGTCGCAATTATTCTAGTTGGACTCATTTGTATTCCATTCGCGATATTTGGAATTGATTCTTTGTTTTCGCAATCGTCGGTGGTGCCAGAAGTCGCTGAGGTTAACGGTAAGAGCATCACTCAGTATGAATTGGATCAGGCGCTTCAACTTCAGAAGAGACAACTCGTTCAGCAGTTTGGTGAAAACCTACCACCAGACTTTTTGAGTGACGATAGATTGCGTCAACCTGTCTTAGAAAGTTTAGTTCAGCGAAAAGCTTTGTTGCAGGCTGCAGAAAAAAGCGGTTTAACGGCTTCTGAGAAGCAGCTCAATGAAATTATTCTTTCCTCTCCCGAATATCAAGTTAACGGTAAGTTTGACACGCTTCGTTTTCAGCAAGTCTTACGAGGTGCCGGTTACACAGTTGCAACTTATAAAGGATTGCTAACCGATGAGGTTGTGTTGAATCAATACGCAACCACAGTTGGTCAATCTAATTTCGCGCTAGATTCGGAGGTTAAAGCCTTAACTAAGTTAGGTTTGCAAACCCGAGATTTTGATTTTGTTACCTTAGACATAAATACGGTGTTGCCAACCATTGAAGTATCAGATGCTGAGATCGATGAATACTACCAATCACATCAAGATCGTTACTTGGAACCTGAGTCGGTAGTTATCGAAGCGGTTGAGATTAATACAGACGATTTCCTTGCTAATATTGAAGTCAGTGAAGAAGCTCTCAAACAAGAATACGATGCAGAAGTTAAAAATTACCAAGCTACTACCGAACGTCGCGCGTCGCATATCTTGTTAGACGATAGCGCCGACGATTACCAAGAAACCTTAGCGTCAATTCAATCGCGTATAGCCAGTGGCGAAGACTTTGCGACTTTGGCCAAAGAGTTCTCACAAGATTTTGGCTCAAAGGATTCCGGTGGTGACGTTGGTTACACATCTGGCTCTACCTTTGTAGAGCCATTCGAAACTGCTTTGGCGAATTTGTCTGTGGGCGGAATTTCTGAACCCGTAGAATCACAGTTTGGTGTTCACATTATCAAACTCACCGATGTTCAAGAAAAAGCGGCTCCTACCTTTGATGAGCTGAGATTTGAATTAGCTCAACGTATTAAAACCTCTGAAGCGGAAACGGTTTTTGTTCAAAAATCCGAGCTGTTGGCAGACATTGCTTACAATGTTAATGATCTTAAACCTGTAGCGGATGAGTTGGGTGTTGAGTTGTGGACTTCGGCACGTTTTAATCGTCAAACTCCAGCGGGATTGGCAGCAAATCCAGAAGTTTTAGATCAAGCGTTCGATGAAGACTTAATTGCCAGTGGCCGCACCAGCGACATTATCAGTTTGGGCGATAATCGTTCAGTGGTTATCCGTGTAATCGAACATACGCCAGAGTCTGTTAAGTTATTGGAACAGGTTAAAGAACAAGTAGCCGAATCGGTAAAAGCCGATAAAGCACAGCAGCGTTTATTGGAAGTTGCTGATGAGCTTTTGGCATCTGCGAAAGGAACAAGTTTTTCAGAAGCCGTAAGCAATCAAACCTTGTTGGAAGGTGTCGAATTGACATTGACTCAAGCTCGGGAAGTAAGCCGACAACAAACGGAGTTTCCTTCTGATCTAGTCAGTGAAATTTTTAGTTATTCCAAGTCTGACGCTGAAAACACTGCGTTTTCAAAAGTTGAATTGGCATCTGGCGGTGTTGCTTTAGTTCAATTCCTTGAAGTTAAAGAAGGGGACTTAACCAAGGTTTCCGAGCAAGAACTGAACGCTGTCAATGCACAGTTAGCCCAAGCCTATGGCAATGCCGACATTAGCAATGTTAGAAAAGTGATTGTCGATGAGTCTGACGTTGAATATCGGTGAGATATTACCGATAAAGTAAAACATCGATAGAGCAAAACATATCGATAAATAACAAATAAAAAAGCCGCTTATGCGGCTTTTTTTGTATTTAGATGCTAGTCCTAACGCTGGTTGAAGATGGTCTAACAGTATCGTCAAACCATCTCATCCAAACTCAAGACAGTAGGTTAATGTAAATTCGTCACATTCACGAATAAGGTTAACAAATCACCTGGTTGTAAATATTTTTTTGCAGCATAGCCGCTGTTCCAGTTTTTAATTTGCTGAACACTTAGATTAAATTTCTGAGCGATTAGCGCTAGAGAGTCTCCCTTCTTTACCTTGTAACTTACCTTTCTGACGGTAGCATTGTCGGCCAATGTGGTTTGTGGAATTGAGATGTTGCTTGTCGATGTCGATTTTGACCAAATGGTGAGTTTTTGGTTAATTTGTAAGGGATCGGTTGGGGCTAAACCATTCCATTTGGCAAGCTCACGAACACCTACACGATATTTTTTAGCAATACTCCAAAAACTGTCGCCCTGTTGAGTTGTATAAACGATTTTTTGAGTATTCGTGGTTGGCGAGGTATTTTGTTTTCGGCTGATTCGCTGGCTTTGACTTTGTGTGTATTGATTGGCCGGTGATTTAGCCACAGGAATAATCAATGCGTCGCCAGCTCTGATGGTGTTATTTTTTAAATTGTTGGTTGCTTTTAATGTTGCCACATCGGTGTTGAATTTTTTGGCGATTGTGATCAAAGAATCACCGCTGGCAATTGTGTAACGTTCCCAGCCAACACGCTGGTCTTGAGGTAATGCGGCAAGATTCTCGTTAAACAATGCTATTTTTTCGGCAGGTATTAGTAGTGAGTGATGTCCTTTAGGGTCGGTCGCCCAGCGATTGTAGCCAGGGTTAATTCGGTATAACTCGTTAATACTAATATCCGCGAGTTCAGCAGCCTGCGATAAATCGATTTGTGAACCTACTTCTACAATTTCAAAATAAGGTGCATTTATTATTGTTGGTAATTCAAGGCCATATTTTTCTGGGTCGGCAACGATTTTAGATAGAGCAATGAGTTGCGGTACGTAGGCCGCTGTTTCGTTCGGAAGCCTCAAAGACCAGTAATCGATGCTTTTGCCTAACTTTTCGTTGCGCTGTTTCGCGCGTTTTACTGTACCTTCACCAGAATTGTATGCGGCAAGGGAGTGTAGCCAATTGCCATCAAAAAATTTATTAAGATATTTTAAGTACTTGATGGCAGCTTCGGTAGATTCAACAATATCGCGTCGCCCGTCGTACCACCAATTTTGCTCTAATCCGTAGCTTTTACCTGTACTTGGGATAAATTGCCAAATTCCGGCGGCTCGGCCGTGGGAATAGGCGAATGGATCGAACGCGCTTTCAACAATAGGTAAGAGCGCTAACTCCGTTGGAAGTCCTTCTTCTTCCATTCGCTCTACAATGTAATGCAGGTATAAACTGCCACGTTCGCCAACTCTTTCTATGTAGGTGGGGTGTTTTTGATACCATTCTATATAGGTTTGAACTCGGGCGTGATCAATCTCTTCAAAACCATATCCGTTACGAATTCTCGACCACAAATCGGTATTGTCACTCAGTCGATAGTTTTGGGCGCCAAATTCTGAGATAGAGCAATCCCAATCCCCTTCTGCCGGTGGACTCGCAAGCGTATCAGACTCAACGATTGTTCTGGAAATATCAGATGTGGAGGTTGTTTCAGCAGCGTTGTCTTTGGGTGCTTTTATTTGCTGTGTTTGGCAAGCCGATAGAGTGATACACATACAAACGGCGCAAAAAATAGGGCGTAAATGAAGCATACGTCTTTGGGTAATCCTAACGATATTTTATAAGTTTAATAACTCTGAGATTGAGCACTCTTAATGATAAAAAGCGACTAAAAGTCTATCGCTTTCAATTTTTTGAATGAGAAATCGCTCAAATAGTGTCATGTTGTTTGAAAGTATAAATGATTCAAATTGAAGATATCTATGTCATTAGAACCATTAAAGATAAAACAACCGAATTTTAGTTCCGATAATTTTATCTGGAGTGAACAATATAGAGGTAAAGATCGAATACAGTTTTTTAAAATCGATCCTTCCACAATCGTATTTGAGCGAATGTTTCAACGTCGTTTAAAACAGGTTTTTCGGCAAGCTCTGCCGCTTTTTTCGTTACAGCAGGATCATTCCAGCGTAGAAATGGATTGATCAATAGTTCTTGTTGAATTGTTGTGGGAACGGTTGGTTTGTTATTGTTTCGTAACTCAATACAGGAATGTTTGAATTCTTGGATATCTTGATTGGCTGGCTCTACAGCTTCTGCAAATTTTAAATTATTAAGTGTGTATTCGTGTGCGCAAAAGTTTACAGTATTTGCAGGCAGAGCTTTCAGCTTCTTAAGTGAAGAAAGCATTTGCTCGGCGCTACCTTCAAACAAGCGTCCGCATCCGGCCACAAATAACGTGTCACCACTGAATAAGAACGAATGCTTTGAGTTCTTCGAAAAATACGCTATGTGATCGCGGGTATGCCCCGTTACGGAAATAATTTCAAACGTTAAATTGGCAGACAGTTCAAGCGTGTCTCCTTCGGCCACAAACATAGATACTTGGGGCACACGGTCGGACTTAACGCCATAAACCGGAGTATCGGGAAAAACCTTGAGTATTTGGTCGATTCCTCCAATATGGTCATGATGGTGGTGGGTGACTAAAATTCCAGACAGAGACTTATTGTTGAGGCTTTTAAGCGTTTTGAGTACGGGTTCGGCACTACCAGGATCAACAATCCAACATTGTTGTGTTTCGGTATCTTCTATATACCAAATGTAGTTGTCATCGAAGGCGCCTATTGGTGATACTTCAATGGCACCCAGTGTTGTTTTATTGATCAAAGCTAAGGTATTTTCTGATAGTGAATTCATAGGGTTGCGTTCTTTAGTGTTTTAATAAAATGGCGCAGGTAGATCTATCGGTACCAATACTGAAAGAGGTCGATCCAAAGTGCAAGTTGGTAATTTCGCAAGGAAATTACTTCGCCTCAAGGTCTTTACATATCGTTGTTTTCTCAAGTTAACTTGGGATTGTGGCGAAGGAAAATGTTCGACGCTAAAAAAATCATAAATATCGTTGGCGGTAAGCTGGTCCATGTCTGATAAGCATTTTTTTGATCACAAAGAGATACTCCCTTCTTTTATTCAACAGCGCTTGGATAGCTGGTTTGGCGTAGCCGAAATAGAGTCCTTAGCGCCATCGTTGGAGGCATGGTTTGAAACCCCTTTAGGTAGCAGCTTGCTAGAAGCTGAGCAAGAAGTGATTGATACCGCGTTAAATTATTTGTTCGGCTATCACTTGATGCAGCTCAGTATTGATCGCAGAGCAAAGCTTTATGAAAAAAGTAAAATTAATCACTGCTTTGGGCTACATCCCATGGCAACTGACGGAAAGGTTTATACCGCAACGTCAAATTTTGAAAGCTTGCCTTTAGAGAGCGATGTCATCGATGTTGCCATATTGCATCATGTTTTAGAGTTCTCATCCGATCCGCATCGCCTGCTTCGGGAGGTGGCTCGAACCATTACTCCCCATGGATACATGGTTATAGTTGGATTCAATCCCATAAGTTTGTTGGGTATTCGAAGACAGATTGCCCGACACACGTTAAGAAAGCCCCACCAACGCTCACACGCAATTCGTTTGTCTCGATTGGTTGATTGGTTACGTTTATTGGATTTCACACCAGTTAAAATCCAACGAGGTTTGTTTAGGATTCCGGTCAACAATCGATTCTTATTAAATCACTGGCGTTGGTTCGAGCGATTCGGCGCAAAGTTACTCACGCCGACCGGTGGGTTTTATCTAATTATCGCGCGTAAGCAAACAGCAGCCGTAACGCCCATAAAACCCAGTTGGAAGTTTGCCAAGCCGGTTTCAGGATTTGCAGTTGGTGCAGCATCAAGTGCCGGTGCCGGGTCTGTTCGTATTCACGATCGAGTCGGTGATCATGCAAAGTCTGATGAAATTTGCTTGAAAAAGTCTGATGAGAATTGTTTGAAATCGGAAGTTTGATTCCGATAGCCGTTTGATCAAAACGTTGGAGTCGTTATCATAAGTCCCAACAGAATATTTGTATGAAACTGATCTATTTATGCCCAAATCTTTAAAATCTGTAGAAATATTTACCGACGGTGCCTGCAAGGGAAATCCAGGTCCAGGAGGGTGGGGGGCACTTCTTCGCTATAACGGCAACGAGAAATCCTTCTATGGTGGTGAGGCAAATACCACCAACAATCGAATGGAATTGACCGCAGCGATTAAAGGTCTTGAAGCTCTCAAGGAGCCTTGTCAGGTCGATTTAACCACCGACTCTCAGTATGTTCGAAAGGGTGTTACCGAATGGATCAATCAATGGAAGAAAAACGGCTGGAAAACTTCTGCGAAAAAGCCCGTTAAAAATGTCGATTTGTGGCAGGAATTAGATCATTTGGCCTCTGTTCATTCGGTGGCGTGGCATTGGGTTAAAGGCCACGCAGGGCACAGAGAAAACGAAATTGCGGATGAATTGGCCAACAAAGGTATTGAAGGGCTGAACTGACGGCAAGTGTTTGCCTTCGTCCGAAACTTATCTGAATTTAGGAAGAGAATAAACGTGCGACAAATTGTTCTAGATACCGAAACGACCGGTATTGATCCTGCGCAAGGGCACAGAATCATCGAGATTGGTTGTGTAGAAGTCATTGACCGAAAGCTTACGGGTCGTCATTACCATCAATATATCCACCCGGAACGTGAAGTCGAGCAAGAAGCTATTGAAGTTCACGGAATTACCAACGACTTTTTAGCAGATAAACCCAAGTTCGGTCAGATTGCCGACGAGTTTCTAGAATTCATTCGCGGCGCGCAGCTAGTCATACACAACGCTGCTTTCGATATTGGGTTTATCAACAATGAACTGAAATTACTCAAGCGAAACGATGGTCAAGTCACCGATTTTTGTACGGTAATAGATACATTAGCGCTTGCCCGTGAAAAGCATCCGGGGCAAAAAAATAACTTAGACGCGCTCTGCAAACGTTATTTTGTCGATAACTCTGCTCGTGACCTGCATGGCGCTTTACTCGACGCCGAAATTTTAGCAGACGTATATTTGTTGATGACCGGTGGTCAAACTTCTTTGGGTTTGAACGCGGGTAATGCGGGGCAACAAGAGTCTGGGGAAGTGGATAACAGAGAGATTCGGCGCCTCATGCCCGGAAGTTATTCCGTTCCTGTGTTGCAAGCCAGTCTCGACGAATTGTCTGCTCACGAATCGACTTTGGACGCCATTTCAAAAAGCTCAGGTGGAAATGTTGTTTGGCGTGCTGTAATCACCGAACACTAAATTGAGCGTCTATTATTGGCTACGGTCTTATGTGTCCCAACCTGACAAGCTTGTTGTTGGCTTCCAGTTGGGACGGCTTAGCTAAATCGAGTTAACATCTTCAACTTAGGCAAGGCGCTTCGAAATTCACGAAACCGCCGGTAAATGGATGAAACTGATTTGTTATTGAGGCGATTTACGCTCAATGACAGAATGAATAACAATATCTCTCTCAAAATAAACGCTGAAGCTCGGATATATCCAGGTGGTAATTGGCGGGCTGCCAACTGGACCCAGCGTTCGCTCGGGATCTCCAAAACTGGACTTCACTGTGTTCATATTCATTCCCAAACTGGGCACCGCAATGTGTGATTGATTCCCCTGAGTACCTACAGGTATCGCAATTGTGTTGGTGTCTTGAGTTAATTCAACGTCTTCGTTCTGTTGAGCACTTACGTTAGTGGAGAGTAAAACCGCAATAAAGACGATGTAATTACGCAGAGTAAGTTTGTTTTTCATAGTGTTTGATGAAGACCTTAACGTTCGGTTTCAAATAGTAGTGATGTCTCTATCTTGAGATTTTTTGTAGATAGAGAGTTTCGTACGAGTTAATTACTTTAGAAACCTCTGATGGACTCACTTATGATTTCATCAGAGGGCAGAAATTGAAGATGCGACTTTCAATTTCTTCGCAATTTTTATCACCCACCGTTCTTAATATGGGCGATACATCCTTGTGTTGCTAGAAACTCGGTTGATCAGAGTTTTCTTATACGTTAATAGAACTTGGCGTGAATATTTAAGGTTATTTCTAGGCGCTCACGGTATCATAGCACTTAACGTAGCCAAATTAATTGCACACTCAAATTAAATTGAACTTCGTCAAACTCCTAAGTTCTCTTAACATCTTCGCCTAAAAGCAGTTGATGTTTTTAAACAATAGCCTTCCACTAGCCTTAATTCATGATTGCTCGATTTTCTCCTGTATCACTGTTCATCGGTTTGCGTTATCTAAAAGCAAAAAGGCGTAACCAGTTTATCTCGTTTATCAGCACCTTTTCTTTGATCGGTATGGCGTTTGGCGTATTCGCGCTGATTGTGGTTTTGTCTGTTATGAATGGCTTTGATCGCGAAATCAAAGAACGCATTTTAAGTGTTGTGCCACACGGTTTTGTGCGCTCGGAACAGGGAATTGATGACTGGAGTTCTTTGCGAGACGAGGTCTTTCGTGATCCCGATGTAACTGGAGCGGCGCCTTACATAGAAGGCTATGGTTTACTGAATTATGGTTACGGTATTCAAGGCGTCAATATTCAGGGAATTGATCCCAGTATTGAGCCTAGCGTATCGAGTGTTGCTGAAAAAATGGTTGTAGGCGAACTCGATAATCTTCAGCCCGGTGAATTTGGGATTGTCATCGGACGTTTATTAGCTCGTTATTTAGGGGTTACCACCGGCGATAAAATCACCTTGGTGCTGCCTCAAGTTAGCATTACTCCAGCCGGCGTTTTTCCTCGGCAGAAACGTGTAATCGTGGTTGGGGTTTTCGAAATTGGCGCACAGCAGGACCAAACATTGGCGCTGATAAATATTCACGATGCGCAAAAACTGTTCAGATTTGATGCCGAAGCTGAAGGTTTACGAATTGCGACCTCCGACCTGTACAGCGCTCAGGCAGTTTTAAGTCGTTTACAATCGACCGTGAGCCAAGAAACAACATCCTCTCACAAGCTTGAATTTCTTGACTGGAGCCAAACCCAAGGCGGGCTTTTTCAAGCCGTTAAAATGGAAAAAATAGTCGTTGGCAGTTTGTTGATGATTATCATTGCGGTGGCTGCGTTCAACATTATTACCAGCTTGATTCTGATGGTTTCTGACAAGCGTTCAGACATAGCGGTACTTAGAACAATGGGTTTAAGTGCCGCCGAGGTTATGGCTATCTTTATTGTTCAGGGTACTGCGGTTGGTGTAATTGGGATTCTAATGGGTGGTGTTTTAGGCAGTTTATGCGCAGTTTACGTTGGCGATATTGTGCAATTTTTTGAATCCGTTGTTGGTACACCGGTTTTTGATCCAAACGTATATTTTGTTTCAAAACTCCCATCGTTAGTAATGATCAATGATGTTTTCACGGTTGCCGGCGTGGGATTTGTTTTAGCGACATTGGCGACGCTTTATCCAGCCAGGCAGGCTGCGAAAATTCAACCCGCCGATGCACTTCGCTACGAATAGCTTCGGGAGCTAGCGATAAACTGATCGCGATGTGTTTTTAAAATACGTAGTCAGCTCGTACGAACCTTGAATTTCTAGCGGCGCCAAGATATGTCGCTACTTTTAAGAGTTGATAGTAATTAAGAGTTGATAGTAATTAAGAGTTGATAGTAATTAAGAGTTGAAAATAATTAAGGGTCGTAAGTAATTGAAATTGTTAGTAATTGAGAATCATATTTTCAATTGCTACTCTCTGATTAAATCCTTGCAGAGTGAATTTTAGGTTCTCTTTTCTGGGTTCTCTTACTGAAAGTTTGAAATGATTCAAACGTATCAATTTAGCAAACTTAAGTAGCTGTATTTTTATATTTGATTTCTGGATATTTATTTATGAACAGTGCAGAAAGTACCATCCGTTCCAATCAAAAGTCCTCTGCACGAGTAGTTTTGCAATGTCAAAACTTATCAAAGGTGTACCTTTCAGGTCCTGAACCAGTAAAAGTCTTAAACAATATCAATGTTTCTATTTTTGCTGGCGAGACCATTGCCATTGTTGGTTCTTCTGGCGCGGGTAAGTCTACGTTGTTGAATATTCTCGGCGGTTTGGATTTGCCGACCGAGGGAACTGTATCTCTATTAGGAAATGATTTTGCCAAACTTGATGAGGTAGAGCGCAGTCGGCTTCGAAATAAGCAGCTGGGTTTTGTTTATCAGTTCCATCATTTACTACCCGAATTTAGCGCACTGGAAAATGTCGCCATGCCGCTAATTATAGGCAAACTATCTAAGAACGAAGCGCAAGAGCGTGCGAAAGACGTGCTCGATAAGGTTAATTTATCAGCTCGAATTAAACATCGTCCATCTGAGCTGTCTGGCGGAGAACGTCAACGCGTCGCCATTGCTAGGGCAATTGTCTCTAATCCGGCTTGCGTTTTAATGGATGAACCGACTGGAAACCTCGATAGAAAAACCGCCGAGTCCATTCAAGATTTAATGCAGTCTCTAAACACAGCCTACGATACTAGCTTTGTTATTGTGACGCACGACGAGGCTTTAGCCGAACAGCAAAACAGAATTTTGTTTTTATCGGATGGTGTTTTACAAGAAAAATAACACTCTGTCTGCGGTAGTACCTATTTCAAACTTACTTTATCCAATCCATTACTAAGAGTTCCTATGGCTTCTGGTGGCAATTCTACTTCTTCGATATCTTTGGCATGGTTTGTCGGTAGACGATTCGGCTCGGTAAAGAGCGTTAATCAATTAGTCAGTTTTATTTCAAGAATCTCGATGATTGGCCTCGTCGTTGGTGTGGCAATGCTTGTGGTTGTCGTGGCGGTCATGAATGGATTTGATCGAGATTTACGCACTAAAATTCTAGCAATTGTGCCCCAAGCTTCGTTATTTCATCGTCAGGGACTAGAGAACTGGTCTGAGCAAATCGAGTATTTGAAATCTTTGCCTTCAGCTGAAGATATTCAAGCTATGGCTCCCTTTGTTCATCTAGAAGGCATGTTGAAGTTTGGAACAGGCGTAGAACCTGTGTTGATCTATGGTGTAGAACCCAAGTTAGAGGTAAATGTTTCGGATATAGCTCTTTATTTGCAGCAGGGTGACCTGGCGTCATTAGAAAACACACCTAACGGTTTAGCACTAGGCTCCGGGCTTGCAAAAAAATTGGGTTTAAAGTTGGGTGATTCCATTTCTTTTATTGTTCCTAAGGTGAACCAGTCTCGGCAAGCGGCAGGTATAAAACAACTTACCCTCGTTGCATTGCTAGACAGTGGTACAGAGTTGGATCACAAAATTGGTGTTATTTCACTGTCGGATGCTTCTGAGCTTGCACCAATACCCGGTACAGTTACCGGAATTCGACTGAAGCTGAACGATTTATTTGATGCGCCATGGGTAGTGAGAGAAGTCGCTACTGATCTTCCTTACGGATTCTATACCAGTGATTGGACCCGAACTCACGGGAATCTTTATCACGCCGTTAAAATGTCTTCGAACTTAGTGTCTGTTTTATTGGTGTTAATTATTGGTATTGCGGTTTTCAATGTGGTTTCTACGTTGGTTTTAGCGGTTGTAGAAAAGCAGGGCGATATCGCTATCTTAAGAACACTCGGAGCAACACCCAATGAAATTTTGAAAATCTTTATGGTGCAGGGTTGTTCAATTGGGGTTTATGGAACGGTATTTGGCGTAATAATAGGCGTGCTTCTAACGATATTAGCGCCTTTTTTGCTGAATTTTATTGAGTGGGCGACAGCTACCGAAGTGTTACGCTCAGACATTTACCCAGTGAGCGAGTTACCGATTGATAACCGAATCTCTGACATTGTTTTTATTGCCGTCACCGCGTTGATTTTGAGCTTAATTGCGTCGATTTATCCGGCCTGGCGAGCTAGTAGAATTCAGCCAGCTGAAGCATTGCGTTACGATTAAGCATTGTTGGCGTTGTTTCTCTCTTCGCGATCTTTTTTACGTTTTTCCCAACTGCGAATCACGTTCCAGCGCCACAATACTTGCATTGCTAGGTAGCCAAAGGCACCTAGCACCAAACCACTCAATACGGAGCCTACAAATAAAGGCGCCCATATCTTGCCGACTTCATTGACTAACCAATCCCAACTCATTTCAAACGTAAATTCGTGAACGGGAGTGTTTAATATCCATGTGCCTATTAAGTAGGTGGTGAAAAAGATAGGGCCAAAGGTGAGCGGGTTGCTGATCCAAATAAGGCCGATGGTGATGGGTAGATTACACCTTGCAACAACTGCCAATATTGCGCCAACGATTAACTGTCCTGGAAAGGGCAGTAACATGCAAAATAAACCAGCAAAAAACGCAACGGAAACGGAATGTCTATTCAGATGAAATAGATTGGGATCGTGAAGAATGTCACCCAAAAATGAAAAGCCAGGAATTTGTTTGACTTTAGCGGGGTCGGGCATCCATCTTTTTAAAAATTTCTTCGCCATTATAAATTCGTTGGCTCTAACAGGGGCGCGTATTATGCACTGAAAGGAATTACGACTTCTACCGTAACCTGACCGAATACCTTTAAAAACCATCGGATGGTTAAAACCTGTTCAGGTTTTGAGTCTAAATTCCAATCATATGAAGTCCGATCAAGTATAAAGTTTAGTTTTTACAGATTTTGGTGCTCTTAAATACACAATATGATTGCATATTGATCTTTTATTCCAAAGTTTAAACTCCGTACCCAACTTTCAATGACGTTTGAAGTTGGCTAGATGATTGACGTAAACCCAAGAACTCAAAAAGACAGTAAGGTGTTTGTAAGAAGCGCCGCACTACCTCCTTTCATTTCATCATGGTCATTTCGGTTAGCACTGGTTAATTCTGGTTACGTAGTCACCGGATTTTTATCCAAATTGCCAGACATCACACTGTGTTCGGTGGCCATAGTTATAAGTTTACTGCTGGGGAGAACAAATCCCAGTTCAATTTTAAGAGGTATCTTGCTTTCTGCTGTATGTGTATTGATTGGTGTGGTGATCGCTAGTTGGAGGTCGCAACAGGTCATTGATCGACAACTGCCTAAAGCATTAGACCGTGAAGCTATATGGTTGACCGGTTGGATTAGTGATTTGGCTGATCTGCCCGAAGAGAACCAAGATAATTTCAAAATATCTATATATGTTAACGAGTTATCTAGGTCTTCGTGTGTAAATTCTAGTAATTTAGACCTCCAGTCTACCTATTCTGTGGCCGGTAGTATTCGCCTTACTTGGAGCTCAGAGTTTCAAGACCCAGATCAAGCAGCCTCACAAAAACAATTTTTTGAACATTTGAAGCCCGCAGACCAATTCTGCATTCAGGCTAAGCTAAAGCGGCCTAGAGGTTTGGCGAATCCTGCAGGCCATGACTATCAGCTGTGGCTGCTAAGTGAAGGGTATATTGCCACCGGTTACATACTTGATATTTATCCCTATGAGCGAAGATTGGCTCGATCACTCAGCCAATCCATAAAAATTACTTTTAATCAATTGCGTTACCAGTTAAGGCAGAAACTGCTTCCGGTACTCTCTGAGAAACGGAATTTGGCGGCCATCTTGGCATTAAGTATCGGCGATGATCACCTGTTGGATGATCACGATTGGGAAGTTTTAAAGCAGACCGGAACCTTACATCTATTGGTAATATCTGGGCTGCATGTTGGCCTGATCGCAGCGCTGGGCTTTTGGTTGGGACAAGGCATTGCCAGAATTTTTGGGACTTTCGTTGGGCGGTACCCACTGGTAATTCCCGTCGTTTGTTCTGTGCTCTGCACGCTTGCCTATGCTTTGTTGGCTGGCTATTCGTTGCCCACCCAGCGAGCTATGATCATGGTAGTGGTCGCTGGTTTATTGTTAGTGTGTGGGCGTATCCGCCAGATATGGTTCGGTTACTGGCTATCAATGTTGTTGGTGCTGATCAACAATCCCTTCGCAATGCATCAGATAGGATTTGTCTTATCGTTTGGTGTTGTATTTGTAATCTTAACCACGTTATTAACCCAGAGACATCATTCAAAGCTAGGCCTATTTGTAGGATTACAAACTCGCATTTATTTTATGATGTTAATTCCTCTGGTTTTAACGACAGAAACGTTTAGCGTTGCTTCTTGGTTCTCAAACCTCATCGCTATTCCTTATGTTTCTCTTTTATTAGTACCTCTGACCTTAATTAGCTCATGCCTTGCTTTTCTATCACCAGAAACTGTGCTGTTTGAATGGAGCATTCAGTTAACGAACTTCGCTGTTACTGGGTTTTGGATGTTTTTGGATACGCTCGCAAGTTTAAACTTTACCGAAAGTTATGCTTTTTCGGGACAGCTCAGCGGGCAGTCAGACAGATCTTTTTATGTGGGATTAGGAGTGGTACCAACACTAAACTGGGTATTCTCGTTAGCGATTGTGGTTGCATTATTGCTCCCGATTTGGAGCTTTCCGCATAAATTAGCGTTGATTGGTTCGATTCTGATCGTTTTATGGTTTCCAGCATATGAATCGAATCCGCTCAAGCTCGTTGTGTTCGACGTTGGGCAAGGTTTTTCTGCGTTAATTACTACGCAAACTACCATGCAAACTACCACGCAAACTATTACCGACCTAGATCGAGGAATCGAGGCCAGTGATGTTCATTCCTTTGAACATCATTTGTACGATACCGGTCCTAGGTTTGGTGAAAGTTCATCCGCTATAGAGGCCGTATTAACGCCCTATTTAAAGTTTAATCGCATTGATCGGATTCATAATTTAGTGATCAGCCATGGGGATGAAGATCACTCCTATCTAGCCGAGCACTTGAGTGAGATAGCATCTGTTAGTGTCGATAACACTTACGTGGGTGAACCGCATCGATATTTTCTTCCGGCGCAATCGTGTCAAAAAGGGCAGTCTTGGCGCTCGGGAAACGTAAGTTTTAAGATTTTGTGGCCAGATAAGAGCTTTATTGCCGATAAAGCTAACGATGCTTCGTGTGTACTACTGGTCTCATACAACGATTTCACCATTTTATTTGCTGGCGATATCAGTAAATCTGTTGAATGGAAGCTCGAACAAGCCGGTTTACCGAAAATAGATGTGCTTATGGCCGCGCATCACGGCAGTAACTCATCTTCCAGTTTAAGATTTTTGCACGCGTTACAACCAAAACACATCGTATTTAGCTCCGGTTTTGGTAATTTTTATCGGCATCCTTCCGAAAAAGTCATTCAGCGTATTCGTCAGCACCTTCCTAACGCTCAGTTGTGGAATACTGCAGTCGATGGCGCAATCATCATCACAGTCGATCAATCCAATCAGCTTCTTGTAAACGGCTATCGCAAAAATCACAAACGGTTTTGGTATGAGCTTGATTAGTATTGGGTGAACTAATTTGCTGTGCTAAAGTCCCAGCCCGAAATTAAATAAGCCAATCGCTTGTTTTAACAGCAAAAAATAGCGTGGCGGGTGTTTTGACCATGCCTATTATTTATCAGTTTGAAGGTTGGGGGATTAACAAGTGTTTGAAGTCATCGCCGCTGGTGGTTGGTTGATGTTGCCAATAATTTTGTGTTCGCTTGCGGTTGTAGGCATTACTTTTGAGCGATATTGGACGTTATCACCTCAAAAAATAGCGCCCAAACACTTGCTTGGTGAAGTTTGGGAGAGCATCTCTAAAAAGAAAATGACCGCAGATACCCTAAAAGAGCTTAAGTATGGCTCTGCTCTTGGTGCAATTTTGGCTGCTGGGATCAGTAATTCTCGCCACGGCCGTGACGTGATGAAAGACAGTATCGAAGAAGCTGCAAGCTCGGTCATTCATGATATGGAGCGTTACCTAGGACTGTTGGGAACTATTGCTGCTGTGGCACCACTGTTGGGTCTTTTAGGTACAGTAATCGGTATGATCAATGTGTTTACTGCGATTATGATTCAAGGAGCAGGCAACACCGGCGCTTTAGCAGGTGGCATCTCCGAAGCGTTAATCACAACCGCTGCGGGTTTGTGTGTCGCTATTCCTGCGATGATGGCACACAGATTTTTCCAGCGTCGCATTGATTCTCTTGTCGTCACCATGGAGCAAGAAGCTGTTAAGCTGGTAGATGCGATTCATGGCGACCGAAAAGTCGATGTTAAGGTTGTTTAAGCTCAAAGGAGTAGTAAGTTGAAGTTTAAACGCCAGTCCAATGCCGAAGATTCCATCAATTTGACACCATTAATTGATGTCGTATTTTTGTTGCTCATCTTTTTTATGGTTTCTACTACTTTCACTAAAGAAACGCATCTAAAAGTTGATTTACCCGAAGCCAGCGCAGAGCCTAATACCGAACAACCTAAGGTTATTGAGATATTAATCGGTCGCGATGGCAGCTATGCGATTAATGGTCAATCGCTTGTGAACAGTAAAATTCCCACTCTCAAACGTGCGCTCTCAGAAGAATCGTCTGGCGATTTGACGCGTCCGTTGGTCATTACAGCTGACGCCAATACTCCGCACCAAGCTGTTGTAACGGCTATGGATGTAGCAGGGCAGCTCGGTTTTTCGCACTTGAGTATTACCACACGTTCTCCTGCTGGATAGAGTAATCCTTAATCGATGAGTGGCATAAAAACCTGGCTTGAAAAAGCCGTAAATGCCAGTTGGTATGGGCGCATTCCTTGGACCTATGCGCTCAAACCGCTGGAATACTTATCGCACCATCACATCAGTAAGCGTCGCCGATTGCGTAAATCACCACAGAAAGGTCCTATTATTGTCGTTGTGGGCAACATCACCGTCGGCGGTACCGGCAAAACGCCAATCTTAATCTCTCTCGCAAAATCTCTTCATAAAGCCGGCTTGCGCGTAGGTATTGTGGCCCGTGGTTATGGAGGTTCGAACGACCGATATCCACTGCAGGTGACAGAGAACACATCAGTTACACAATGCGGTGACGAAGCTAAATTACTTGCTATGGCTACGGGTTGTGATGTTTGGGTTGATCCAAAACGCCGCCGTGCCCTCGAAGCTTTACTGTCAAACTCGTCTGTTGATGTTGTGTTAAGTGATGATGGCCTACAACACTATGAACTCGAACGTGATATCGAGGTGTGCGTTATCGATGGTCAAAGGGGATTTGGAAATCAGCAGTGCTTGCCAACGGGCCCCTTACGAGAACCTTTGGATCGCTTAAGCGATGTTGACTTTATCGTTATCAACGGCAACCAAGGGGCCGTCGATAATTTTAAAGAAAGATATAGCGTCGAGTCGTATCTTAATAATCGAGATCTTCACTGCGCAACCATTCAACCAAACACGTTCATTGCGTTAAAAAGTGGTGACTCTATCCCATTGAAGGAATTTCCAAGGTTGAAGACCTATTCGGCAGTAACGGGAATTGGCAATCCGCAACGATTTTTTGATACGCTATCATCGCTTTCTATAAGCTATAACGAACATATTTTTCCTGATCATTATCGATATCAGAAAAAGGATTTTGCCACTTTGCATTCTCCAATTCTGATGACGGAGAAAGACGCAGTAAAATGTCTTGGTTTTGCCGAAGAAGATTGGTTTTACCTTAATGTTTATGCGAGCTTCTCGACGCCATTTTTCGATCATCTAGTCACTAAAATTCAAGCGCTTCAAAGCAGTCGTGGGCGCTAATAGACAATCTTTAAAAAGGTAATTACCAGCAGATGAGTGATTTTACGGTAATCATTCCAGCCCGATTTGCGTCGACTCGATTTCCCGGCAAACCATTGGTTGATATTCATGGTAAAACCATGGTTCAACGAGTTTACGAGCAAGCAAAGCAAAGTAGTGCGATTAGAGTGTGTATCGCTACTGATGACTCCCGAATATTTGATCATGTTGAGAGCTTCGGCGGTGAGGTTATTCTTACCGGTGCAAATCATGTGTCTGGTACAGATCGATTACAAGAAGCCGCTAATCTTTTGAATTTGGATGACCAGCATATTGTCGTCAATGTACAAGGCGATGAGCCCATGATTCCGCCTTCGGTCATTGACCAAGTTGCGCGCAATTTAGCAGGCGCTAAAGATGCACTTGCGGCAACCTTGGCAGAGCCCATTGACTCGGTAGATGATTTTCTAAATCCAAACATCGTTAAAGTAGTTGCAGACCAAGAAGGCTACGCACATTACTTTAGTCGAGCTCCAATACCTTGGCCGCGAGATGCTTTCGCTAGCGAAAAAGTTCTGCCAGAGAATTATCCCTGTCTGCGTCATTTAGGCATTTATGCGTATCGAGTAAGCTTGTTGAATTTGTTCGTAAGTTGGCCGGTATCACTTTTAGAACGCTACGAAAGCCTTGAGCAATTGCGAATAATCGATCACGGCAAGAAAATTCACATTGAAACTTCCTGTGAGCCTGTGCCAGGTGGAATTGACACGCCTGAAGATCTTGAAAAATTGCGCGCCTTTTTGCGTTGATTGCAGCATCGTTTGGCTGTTGAAAAAAACGCCATCAGTTTAACAAACCTAGTCCCAGTTCAGTTGTTATGAAATCTGTAAAATCACCGCTTTCGGTTTTATTTGTTTGCTTGGGAAATATCTGCCGCTCACCGACCGCAGAGGCAGTGTTTAGGCAGATTATTGTGAACCGAATGAATGAAGGTAGTATGTTACGCGATATGATTATCGATTCTGCGGGCACAGGTGCTTGGCACATTGGTAGCCAGCCGGATTCTAGAGCGATAGCGGCAGGGCGTACGCGTGGGTACGATTTATCTTCTTTAAGAGCTCGGCAAGTATCGAATCAAGATTTCTCTCAATTTGATTTCATTTTAGCCATGGATAATGACAACCTACGCAATCTTCGCAATTTGTCGTCTTTGAACAATTTTCGAGGCCATCTAGGGTTATTTTTGGATTTTTCTCCTTCTTCAGAAACTGAGGTTCCTGATCCTTACTATGGCGGTAGTGAAGGATTCGATCACGTCTTGGATTTGATTGAATCGGCAAGCCATGGATTTATTGATTATTTGATTAAAACTTGTGACTAATAGCAACAGCCCTAAAATTTCACTGAAAACCTACAACAGTTTCCAGTTAGATGTATCTGCCCCCTGCATTTTTGAATTCGATCATGTTGATGCGCTTAAACGACAGATAGAAAAAAACGGTTCCGACTTTATCTTACTGGGTGGTGGAAGTAATGTTTTGCTTCTTGGAGATCTAGATGTTCCTGTGTTTATCAATAGGATAAAAGGCACTCGGGTAACATCTAGTGATGACAAAAACGTTTATATCACTGTCGGTGCTGGTGAGAACTGGTCGGATTTTGTCGAATATTCGGTTGCGAACAATTTCTGGGGCCTCGAAAATCTGGCATTGATTCCCGGTACCGTTGGCGCAGCTCCGGTTCAAAATATCGGTGCGTACGGTGTTGAAGTTGAATCTTGTTTTTTCAGTGCAACCTTATTAGATCGATACTCGTGCCAAGAAATTATTGTCACAAAACAAGACTGCAATTTTGGTTACCGTGAAAGTCGATTTAAATCACAATGGAAAGATCAATACGTTATCTTAGATGTTACCTTTCAGCTTTCCCGTACCGCCAAACCCACGCTTGAGTATCCGGGTTTAAAAGATTTTTTTTCAGCAGATCAGCCAATCATTTCACAAAGAGCGATTTTTGATCGAGTTTGTTTTTTGCGCAATTCAAAACTCCCCGATCCGCGGCGCCTACCCAACGTTGGTAGTTTTTTTAAAAATCCTGTTGTGCAAAAACCTACCTTTGTTGAATTAAAAGAAAAATTTCCAAATATTGCCAGTTTTGCTTTCGGTGATGATTTTAAAATAGCTGCCGGCTGGTTAATCGATCAAGCTGGATGGCGAGGTAAGTGTTTGAATACCGTCGGTATGCATGAACATCAAGCGCTAGTCATGGTTAATCATGGTGGAGCAGTCCCGAATGATGTTCGAGCTTTGTATGAAGAAATTCAACATGATGTATTAAAACAGTATGGGATTTTTCTTGAAGTAGAACCCACAATCTTTCCAACCTTAAAAGTTTAACGTTGCAAAAAAGCAATTAAATCGATACTCCCAAATTTACTATTTTTGCTGAATATTCTGATTAACCCAACGTTCGCTATAGCACGGGTATATCTAGTCAATCTCAATAATGATAAGTGATAGAAATGGTGAATAAATTAGAAGTTGAAGTGTCAATTGTTGTCATCTCATTAAATCAAAGCGAGGTTAATCAAACACTTTTATTATTTTCGCCATACTATTTTCCATAAATTTATAAATAGCTCGTCGTAATTCAAATAAGATTCGATAGAGTATTTTTGAATATATAATTTGAGCGATCATTTTGTCTGCCCAGTATTAACGTTAAGCGTTAATCACATATCTAAATCAGTATATTCCAATCCAAGTTGTGAGCTCTGTCGATCTTTGTCGAAATGCGTTGTAACAGCTGAATGCTTACAATGTATAAAGCTGAAAATGCAGAAATTACTCGATTTATTTAATTCTATTTTAATCTGGAAGAAACAAAGTTGAGATTATTTTCAGATATGGTGCACCCAATAAGTCGTCGTTAGAAAAATATTGCTTATTATTGGGCGCCTTGGAATTTGTGAACAAAAAACATTAAATCAACCTAATTAAAAAAAACTAAATATGAAATTGTCTCAATTATCGTTTTTAGTGTATCTGTTAAAAAAGTTGAGTCGCAAAACAGTTGTTGTGAATTCATGTCATTCTAAAAGCCAATACCAAACTTTGTGAGAATATGATTTGCTATGCTTACGGCAATTATTAACATGATAACAATAAAAATAGACCGTTCATTCAACTTGTGAAACGGGGTGTTTCTCAAACGGGCAAAAATTTCCTAGCGAAAGAATTTTAAACACGTTTCTACCAGATTTGGTTTGTAGTAGTGTAATAGGCGAGATAGAAGTAAAAGTTTTGTTAATCCGTTAAGATTAGAATCTGTTTTTATCCTAAATCGGATGTTTTTTAGTATAAAATTTTGAATCAATTTGGGATTGTTTACTTCCATGGCGTCCGAAAAATTCACAATCTAAGATTTTATTGATAGATTCACAAAGCATGTATGTTAGGAAAATTGCCAAAGCACTGTTAAAAACATTCTGACTAAACCGTTTAAGCTACTATAAAATAAAGCTACTAGGACAAGATAAATACGGAATTTTGAAGGTGCGTTAATCGATACGTTTATCTGAATTTAACGCATAACTCTAAACATTAAATTCGAATCAGGTCAGCACTAGTTTGAGTCAATTAAATAAGCTTGTTGCGTGTTGGGGTCAATAACGTGATTAAAATTTTGGTGGTGGACGACCACGACTTAGTAAGAACCGGCTTTGTGCGCATGCTCGGTGATATTGACGGTTTTGATGTGGTAGGTGAGGCCGACAGTGGTGAAAAAGCCGTTGTTCTTGCACGTGAGCTTCAACCAGATATTGTTTTGATGGATGTCAAAATGCCAGGAATTGGCGGGCTAGAAGCTACTAAAAAGTTAATCAATGCGCACGAAGGTTTGCGTGTTATTGTGGTAACAGCGTTAGACGATGCTATGTATCCAAGTCGGCTGATGCAAGCCGGTGCCTATGGTTACCTAACAAAAGGGACTGCACTTGATGAAATGGTGATGGCCATAAAAACCGTTCATAAAGGCAAGCACTACATGAGCAACAACATTGCTCAACAAATGGCACTAAAAAGTTATGCCAAAGATACGCGTACTCCCTTTGAGAAATTATCAGAGCGAGAGTTACAAACCGCTCTCATGATCGCTAACGGACAAAAACCTCAAGCCATTGCAAATACCTTTAACGTTAGCCCAAAAACCGTAAACAGTTATCGCTATCGCATTTTTGATAAGCTTGAAATTAGCAGTGATGTAGAGTTGGCATTGCTAGCGGTAAAGCATGGCGTGCTTGATGTTGAGATTGAATAACCGTTGGAATGGAAGCCAATTAAAATCTCTTTTCTCTTGAATACGTAATGCTATTTTGCCGTTGAAGATCGCGCTATTATCGCGCCATGACTGAAACAGATAGCTCCCTAAATAACATATTCGATCACAAACGTTTTTTGGCTAACATTGGCGTTGACGCTGGTGTTTACCAAATGTTTGATTCTAATAGTCAACCTTTGTATGTAGGAAAGGCTAAGAATCTCAAAAACCGTCTCTCTAGTTATTTCCGAAAGACCGGACTAACACCAAAAACAGAAGCTCTTGTTAAGAGAATTGCCAGTATTCAAGTCACTCTTACGCGGACTGAAACTGAGGCCCTAATTCTCGAACAGAATCTTATTAAATCGCAACGTCCTCCGTACAATATTCTATTAAGGGATGACAAGTCCTATCCTTACGTATTTTTGTCGTCTAATGATTCATATCCAAGAATAGCCTTGCATAGAGGCGCCAAAAAAAAGAAAGGACGTTATTTCGGACCTTTTCCGAATGTGAGTTCGGTACGTGAGAGTCTGAATCTTCTACAAAAAACATTTCGAATTCGCCAGTGCGAAGACAGTGTTTTTAAAAATAGATCGCGTCCTTGTTTGCAGTATCAAATTAACCGCTGCACCGGGCCTTGTGTGAATTTGATTTCTGAATCCGATTACGCAAAAGATGTGCACTTTACGGAATTGTTCTTGGACGGTAAGAGTCAGCAACTGCTCAACGAACTCGCCGAGCAAATGGAACAAGCTGCTCGTGAATTGAACTTCGAAAAAGCCGCCGACTATCGCGATCAAATTGCTTCTTTGCGACAAATCCAGGCTGATCGAGTCGTTGAGGGCGAACAGGGTGATGCCGACGTATTTGCGATTGCAGAGGCTAGGGGTGGCTTTTGTGTGCACGTTTTATTTATTAGAAACGGTCGAGTGCTGGGTAGTAAGAGTTACTTCCCCCAAGAGAAGCTTGGGCAAAGTGTTGACCAAGTCTTATCGGCATTCTTACCACAATTTTATTTAGCAAATACCAACCGTGAAGTTCCCTCGGAAGTATTATTACCTTGTGAGATTGAAGACGAGGCGGCTCTGAGCGAGGCACTAAAACAATTACGTTCTGTAAAAGTTGCCATTAAACATAATGTGCGTGGCCAGCGTTTGAAATGGTTACAGTTGGCGTTACAGTCGGCTCAACAAAATATTTTATCGAGGATTAGTAGTCACGATAAAGTTCAGAAAAAGTACGAAGCCATACAAGACGCTTTGTCTTTATCGGAGCTTCCTTCGCGTATGGAATGTTTTGATATCAGCCACAGCTCTGGAGAGAGAACGGTGGCATCTTGTGTTGTTTTTGACCAAGGTGGTGCCAATCCCTCTGATTATCGTCGATTTAATATTAACGATATTGTTGCCGGTGACGACTATGCAGCTATGCGCCAGGCGTTGACTCGTCGCTATAAGCGCTTGCGAGAAGGCGAAGACAAAATGCCAGATATTCTGCTGGTAGACGGCGGTAAAGGTCAGTTTAATATCGCAAAAGAGGTCTTAGAAGAACTAGGCGTAAGTGGTGTTGAGTTAGTCGGTATTGCCAAGGGAACGACGCGAAAGGCTGGTTTTGAAACACTGATTGTCGATGGCGGAAGTCGAGAGCTAACCCTAGACTCTACTTCAGCGGCACTTCATTTGTTGCAAGAGATACGCGACGAAGCTCATCGATTTGCCATTACCGGACATCGTAATCGACGCGATAAAGCTCGTAAGACATCAACGCTAGAATCAATCCCCGGTATAGGTGCAAAACGTCGGCAAGAGTTGCTTAAGCACTTTGGTGGTTTACAAGGTGTAAAAGGCGCAAGTATTGAAGATTTAGCCAAGGTACCGGGTATCAGCAAAAGTCTTGCCGAGGAGATTTATCACGGCGTACGCATGTCGTAATCTTTAGCGCTTAACGTTAGAGTGATCATTATTATTGTCAAAAGATTTTATTCGTAATAGTGGGAGTAGATTACTTGGGCCAATATTCTGTTAAACTTAAAAACCAGTCCACTATAGAAGTACAAGAAATATCTGCATGACTCTCGCAAATCAACTCACACTCCTGAGAATTGTATTAATTCCTGCCCTGATACTTGTCTTTTATTTACCTTTCAAAACGAGTGCGTTTTTTTCAGCACTGATTTTTTCGATAGCCGCAATAACCGATTGGGCTGATGGCTATATCGCGCGAAAGTACAATCAAAGTACGCCGTTTGGTGCTTTTTTAGATCCCGTTGCAGACAAACTGATGGTTGCGGTTGCACTGGTGTTGCTGGTAGAAGTGCATGGCAGCCCGTGGTTCGCGATTCCTGCGGTTGTAATTGTGGGCAGAGAAATTGTAATTTCGGCGTTACGGGAATGGATGGCCGAACTTGGTAAGCGCAAAACGGTTGCCGTTTCTACTATTGGTAAAGTAAAAACAACCTGCCAAATGGTATCTATTATTGTGTTGTTATTATTCCGCCCCGGCGTCAATGTCTACATGACTTGGATCGGTTATATAACTCTTTATTCAGCGGCCGTGCTAACGTTATGGTCGATGATGCGTTACCTGAAAGCTGCTTGGCCGGATCTCAAGCCGCAAGAATAATAAAACTCTTTACTTCTTGCGGCGTAGCCATATCTCGACACGGCCAAAGGCTTTCTGTGTTCTATAACTTTGTGTATTCAAAATTTATCGCGTAAATACTCAATGAGTTGTGCGAAGAAAAATTGTGAGCAGCTTTTCACGCGGTTAAATAAGTTTATTCGCGTTGCGGATAGTTACTTTTTTATTTAGTAATTTTGGCGAGATCTTGTAGGTAAATTCTTTTTGCTGACTTTAGCTCGGTCGTATAAGAGGCAACATCTCCTGATGTAAGATTATGTCCGGTTTTCCAGTTATCTCTAACCCATTTCCAAACCGTTTCAAAACTGTTCGCCGATAAACTCTTGGTTCCTCGGTGATTCTTCAATTGCATCTCCATATTGATTCCGCCATTTCTATGTTGGCGAATTCTAAATCCTATCAAGCGTCCACAATTAGAAAATACTCTCGTTGGTTTCAATGCCGCAAGAGCATCTAATTCTCTTTGTTTAGCTTCGGCAATTTTGCGATCTCTGGAATATATTTGCACCTCAACACCATTGATTTTTTTATAAGCGCGGTGTCCGCCAGTAGGATGTGGTCTGCATGCCATAAGTTTTACTTCTTTGACGTTAGGAGAGTTAGACAATTTGTTGCCATCAACTTAAACAACCTTCATGCCAATGAAATGATACAGGGATTATCTTTAATAAATAGGCAATGAGCTGAGTGTAATGACCAAAAAATATCAGAATTAATACATATACCGGTTTAATTTGGCGATTGGATGTTTCAAGAAAAGGATTAAATTTACAAATTAGCCACAAAAAACCTGGTTATTAAAGGTTTTAAATGAATTATTTACATTGGATTTGTAATCTTGGATAAGGTAACGGGTATTAAAGCAAGATGATACTGTAAAGAGGAACTATTTATGGTACCAGAGGCTGTACGCGGTACGGTCAACACAATACACCCCTATATTACAGGTATTAGTAGATTAGGGTTTACTAACTACGTGATTTTGTCTGCTTTTACAAAGCAGGCACAGTCTCAACAACTTTAATACCAAATTCTACACTTTAACTAAGATGAATAGAAGTTTAATAAAATTACTTTGTAGCTATATCCGAGTGTTGGCGTGTTAATTCAGATCGTACCAACTACGGTAATCAAGTTTTTTGATTTTGAAATATCAGTTAGGCATTTCTTGTTCTTAGTGTTATTCAAGTGTTTA
>CALMJT010000105.1 GCA_937864365.1 uncultured Alteromonadales bacterium
CTAAATGTTGTAGTGTTATTAGCGGTTTAGCCCCACGTGTGTGGGGAACACTTTCGATAATTCGCCTGATATTACATACACCGCGGTTTAGCCCCACGTGTGTGGGGAACACCTCTAAATATTCAGAGTCAGTATTGAAACTTTCGGTTTAGCCCCACGTGTGTGGGGAACACTTCGAGACAGCCTCCATTTGAGAGTGTCTATTCGGTTTAGCCCCACGTGTGTGGGGAACACTTGCTACCGCTGGACAAGCTCATGACATGTCTCGGTTTAGCCCCACGTGTGTGGGGAACACTTAGAGCAAATTAAGTTAATGCTACAATTTATCGGTTTAGCCCCACGTGTGTGGGGAACACTTCTTCGATTGTGTCTGGTTTTTTTGGTAATTCGGTTTAGCCCCACGTGTGTGGGGAACACCGCGATCCAGACCGGCTCGTGTCAAAGACCGGCGGTTTAGCCCCACGTGTGTGGGGAACACGCGATAAATCATTTTTCCAATATTCAGATACTCGGTTTAGCCCCACGTGTGTGGGGAACACCTCGACTTGGTTACCGAGTTGAACCAGTTGGACGGTTTAGCCCCACGTGTGTGGGGAACACAATTCACCGTTGTCAGAATTTCTTACCATGCTCGGTTTAGCCCCACGTGTGTGGGGAACACCAATCCAAAGTTAATCGTCAATGGTGATAATACGGTTTAGCCCCACGTGTGTGGGGAACACTTTAACCTGGCTAAATGTTGTAGTGTTATTAGCGGTTTAGCCCCACGTGTGTGGGGAACACTTTCCAGATGGCAATAACTCCATTGGGTGCCCCGGTTTAGCCCCACGTGTGTGGGGAACACCTCTGTCTGAGTCGATTGATAACCTAAAAGCGCGGTTTAGCCCCACGTGTGTGGGGAACACTCTTACTGTATATGATTGTTTTTAAAAGAAAAATACTACCCTGTTTTTTCTACCAAATACTTTGTGTGTTTTTTAGACTAACTTTAATCGGTATTTTCCTCGCTATAATCCAAGGGTTTAAAGCTCACCAAGCGTAATCCGTCCCAATCCACTGGCTCTCTTCGGTTTTCACCAAGGGTTTGAAATTCATAGCCCGATTCGGTGTTGGTGGCCCAGGCAATTACTACATTGCCGCCTTCGATATCGGCTTCGATGTATTGCCAGATTTTTTCTCGTACGCGCTTACTTAAATCAGCAATATAAACGCCGGCACGCACTTCGATCATAAAAACGGCGAGTCGCCCGCGCAGCCGCGGTGGAATGGTTTCTGTTACAACAACGGTAAAAGCCATACGTGCTCCTTAAGTACGATGGCCTTTATCGCCGATGTTTTCGGGCACGGGTATGGCAGGCGGAATAGATTCTTCCGGCGGTAACGGCGGGTCGATTTCTCCAGCGGAAAGCACTTCTTCAATCATGGGAATAATTCGATTTAATAATTTGCTGGATCGAAATAATTCTCGACATTCGCGGCGCACGTGTTTATCAGGTGCATGTACGGTTTTTGCCGCGATGCGAAATGCCAACGGCACCACGGTTTCGAATTTAACGATGTCGGCAATATCGTAAACAAATGAAAGCGGTTTGCCTGTGTGAATAAATCCCACCGCCGGTGCGTAACCAGCAGCAAGAATGGCGGCTTCGGTAATGCCGTATAAACAACTGGTGGCCGCGCTTAAACATTGGTTAACGTGATCTCCGGCATTCCAATTGGTGGGGTCGTAATTACGCCCGCTCCATTTTACGCCGTATTGTTTGGCCAATATTTTATAGGTTTCGCGAACGCGGGCACCTTCTATTCCGCGCAATTGATCAACGCTGCGTTTTTGTGGTGGTTCTTCGCCAAAGCGCATTTCGTACATTTTGCGAACCACCTTTAAACGCAAATTGTCATCCAGCGCCAGTTTGGCTTGATACAATAATTTATCGCTGCGCGCGCCGCCGGGTTGGCCGCTGGCGTACAAGCGCACGCCTGCTTCGCCCACCCAAACCAATAAAGTACCCACGGTGGCGGCGAGTTTTATTGCAGCATGAGAAACTCGCGTGCCCGGCTCTAATAAAATACAAGCAACGGTTCCCACAGGAATGTGGGTACGAATACCGTTTTTATCGATCACCACAAAAGCGCCGTCTTTCACATCAATTTGTCCGTATTCGACAAAAATCAGCGAAACCCGGTCTTTTATGGGAATGGGTTTTAAAGGAATAAACGCCACAACAACCTCCCTGTTGGTGATTTTTACCAGGCTGGCCGAATCATCATTAATCCGCAACCAAACGCTTTACTGGGGCCAAAGCCTTTGTAGAGCTGAGCTAAAAACGCTTGTGGCTCGGTGACCTTTAAAATGCCTTGGTAATCGACGGTGCTAAAACCCGCTCTGCGATCTTTCTCGGGTAATGATTGCCACTGATAACCGTCCGCCTGAAAAGACAAACATTCAAAACCGTGTTTCTTGGCTTTGTTGTCTAACCAGGTTTTTAAGGCATTTTCGGTTGCGGTTTTTAATTCCGAATCTAAATCACGAGCGGTATAACCTTTTACTTCCGTTAATACGCGCTCTTTTAGTTCTGATTTTTTTACGTTTTTAACACTAAATGCGTCGGTAATATTTAATAAGTTCATTAAATGTTGCCGTTGAGCATCCATCACCACATCGTGACGTGGCGAATTTTTTTTACCCGGCGTTTTTCGAGCCACCACTGGATTTACCCGCACACGAAATTCCAATTGCTGATCAACCAATAAATGCGGCTCAAAGCGTTTGGTTTCTACATCAAATACGTCATTATTCGGCTTTGGCTCTTCGGTTGATAACACGTAATACAAACGCTGGCTGTTATTGCCAATGCTTTGAATGACTTCTTCGCGAAACAAATAAAATGAATCGTTAAAAGCTTGTTTTAATAATCTGTGCAAGCCATAAACCTGTTGGCTTAGTATTAAGTGCAACTGATTTTGTTGTAACGGTGTTTTTAAACTGAATTTCGATAAAAACATTAATTATTCTCCTCAACCACGATTTTTTCAGACCAATGGCTTTCGGTGCGTTCGGAAAACTGCCAACGTTTACGGGATGATGGCACGTCGCGACGATACAAGGTTTGTATCTGTTCGGGTTTAAACTCGTCGCTGGCTGCACGAAAATGATTGTCGTCGCCTTCCCAATAATATTTCACGTATTCATCAGACGATAACCAACGCTTGTCGGTAATAAAATCAGGAATAAAACTGCTCATTTGTTTTTCAAATGCAATATTAAGTACCGGTTTTACCTCATACAAATTAAGCGCGCCGTAAAAATTATCGGCTTCGATAATTTCTGGGTTTAACGGTGCCGCTAACGGATGGGATTTGCGCCCTAAAAACAAGTGAAATTTTGGTGTAATTAACGCTTGTTGTAACTCCGTTAACGATAACGAGCTTCGCTCCGTTAAGGCGATGGCAATCACACAATGCACATCACACAAATAACCCCGAGTAGACAACACCGTACCCAGCCGATCTTTACCGGTAATAACTTCGTCGCGCCGAGTTTTATAAACGAATTTACCGGCGGAATCTGGCGCTTGCGTGGTGTGATAATCCGATTGTAATTCACCTTGGCGAAGAATTTTTGTCGCCAAAGTGAAACCATTAACCAGCGTTTGTTGCTGTTCTTCTTGATCACGGCGAATACCCAACGCCGAGGCCAAAAAACCGGTAATGGCAGACTTTTTAGGTGCAATCGCGGTACGGCGAGATTCACCCACCGCGATTTCGCCCCAACTGGCCATGGGGCCGTATAAGCGAAAAACTAGGTAATTCATAATCACCTCTTATTCGCAGATAAACGCCATTAATTCGCTCATTGAACCTTCGCCTTCTAACGCATTTAATGCGTATTTAGCATCGGAACAATTACCGTAAACCTTATCAAAATTTTCTTTTTGTCGATTAAGCTGTTTAATAGATGCATCAAGATAATCCGCATCTTGCATAATGGGTTTTAAAAATGCGGCCGATAACGAACGGGGTTGTTGATCGCCAATTTCGGCCAACACGTAATTGGCATAACCGTGAGAACCAAAACTGTTTTGCTTACCCTTTGGCGCAACTTTAATGGCGGCTTCGGTTAATGCTTGCAGCGCTTTATTGGCGAGCTCGGTATCGCCATTTAGATTATTTAAAAGCTCGGTTTTATTGATGCAAATATAGGTGTAAAAAAGACCCGCTGCAAAACCGGTTTCGCCCAAGTGCGAAGAACCGGCATCGGCTTTGTATTGATCAAAGTCATCAACGGCGGTAAAAAAGTCGCTCTCGATGGCAACGCCATGCACGGTTAAGGCGTGAGCAACCTGTGCGGCGGCTTCTACGTTGTATTCTGGTTTTGAGGCCAGCATTCTGCCAAATAATGCAATATCTACAGCGGTTTCGTCTTTGCGAAATAATTGTAATTGTTCTTTAGTGGGTGCAGTACCGGATTTTGCGATTTCGGCCACAAGATTATCAATGTTTTGCTGCTCTGCCGGGCTAATATGTACAAGCTGTTCAATTTCTAAGCCTTCAAGCGGCTTTTCTTTGTCTTCTTTTTTAAGCTTACCAAATTCACCGGCAATGGCTTGGGCGAATTTTATCGCTTTTTTCTCATCAAGACCTTGTGCGCATAAATCTTCATAGGCTTTTACACCGAGCTTTTTAGTGCGTGTACCCACGTGACCCGCCATAGCGCTTGCAAAAATATCTGACGTGCGCCAATGGCGTTTTAAGCTTTGTGAAGAAATGCGCAAACGATCAACACCACCCATTTTCGCGGTTTTAGGTCTGCCTAAATCGTCACGGTTTAAGTTAGCGGGTGGGTAGTGAGTTAATAAATGCAACTGAAGGAAATTTTTCATAATAATCTCGAATTCTGTTTACCGGTTAAAATAGTATTTATCAAACTTGATAGTATTTGCTTGCCATTTGAAACTTAAATTGATCAGAAACCTTAGTTTTAAATGACATTTTGTATTCTTTGTACCAACTGCTAATGCAGCCGCAAACATCTTTTACCGATACATCACCTTTTACAAAATGAATAGCGGTACCCATACGACGGAAAAATTCCTCTTCATCGCGGCTTTGCAATAATTGCTGAAAACGAATTTCGGAATATTGCCGCTCACCATGCCCCAATGATTGCGCAAATGGAGCTTTGCCTTCTGGATTTACTCTAGCGATAAGCCCTGCCACAATGGCCAATAATAACAATTTGTTTTCCGTAAATTTTTCGGTGCCATATAATTCTGGCTTAATCACTTTTAAAAAATTTAAAAAGCGATAAAACGCTGGCGAATTGATCACATCTTGTGGGTTTGCCGCTCTACGTAACTGAGCCCGGTCACCACGGATATCTTCTAAATTTTTCCGCCAGGTTACAATAAAATTAACTTCTAATTCACTTAAGATGATTGAATTTATTTTCATATTAGCTGTCACCTTCTTCATTCAGTATGTAGCTATTGAAATCGTCCATAATTTTTTTATTGCCTAGCTTTTTGGTTAAACTGGCTCTACCGGCGGCAATATTCTTTAGATTTTTTTCATCGACTGGGTAATCAAGAGTCTTGTGATCGAAAATTGAAAAAACCGTATTTCTTAAGGTATAAATCCAACGATCAAATACCTTTTTAGGAATACTGTTAGCCAACTGGTCGTATTTAGAGACTTCGATAATTTGTTTAAAAAACACATCCTCGGTTGCTAACCAAAATTGATCGTCCACAAATTTTACGTCAGAGTTTGCTTGCTTTAAGGCATCTTTTAGAGCTTTTAAAACAAACTGTGCCTTTTTAACGTAGGCCTCGACTAAATCGATAAACGACGATTTATCGGCATAGATTAAATGGGTATTGATACCCACCACTGGCATTTGGTTTTCATACCAACAGCGGGCCTTCATGTTGTCCATATCGTAACCGAAACACCAGAGGCCAAAGCTTTTGGCAATATCGGGATACCCTTCTTTTAAAAGGTCCACACGCTCACCAGAATAAAAAACATTCACGACCTTGGCAGGTAAGGTATCGCCATTTTTATAGGTAAAATTTAAGGTTAACCAATCGCGATAACCTACACCGCCGGGTTGGCCTTTTATACTTAAGGTTGGTTTTTTACCCGTAGAGTCTTCACGGTGTGGTGTCAGTGGATGAATCCATTCACCGTCGTAATTAATGCCGTAATTTTTTGTACGATATTCGCTAATCAATTGCTGGGAATGCTTACCGCATAAATCACAATCGCCTTCGTGCATAGAATCTAAATTAATGCGAATACGTCGTGGCATCCCCCAATGCATTTGTAACGGATGCACCTCAGTTATGTACGTTCCTGTATCTTTTTTTTCAGAGGTTTTGGTGGGTTTTAACCACGGAAACACGTCTGAATAGTCATCGGGTTCGTTAATCGCGGTTAAAATATTTAACCAGATTTTTTGCCAAAGCGTGGCTTTTGGATCATGGGGCATAACCAAGGTAGTTAACGGGCCACCACCACGCATTCCAGTACGATGCCCGGCACCACCACTAGGTGCATTAGTTTGTAAGGTATATAACGCCGCCGATAAACATTCTGGGCAAATGGCATTGACCTGATTGCGCTTAACAAAATGATCCAGATTATCTTTAATGGTTTTCGCACCCGGCGCTTCAATTAATAACGCAGACACAGATTTTGCTTCTGCTTCGGGCAAATCAAAATCTTGTAAAAAAGCGATTTTTTCCGAAAACAACTCAAAGTAATCAACGTAATTTGCGAATGCTTGAATAACATCATCAATGGGTGGTGGCGATTCATACCATTGCGACCAGTCATCATTATCCTCTGGCGCAAAAAAAGTTTGGAATAAACCAATTAATAATTGATACAAACCGCCCTTAAAATCTGGGCGACAACTGTTTAAATCAAGAACGGGATTATCGGTTTCAACCAATTGCGCAGGTGTAATGACGTCTAAATCACCATTAGCGCGAATAACGTTTAGCCAAGGAGTAGTAATTAAATTCACATGTCAGCTCCATCTGGAATTATCTATTTAAATAATTTTTAGAAAAAATTCATTAACACAGTATTTTTTAAAAAAATATTACGCATAAACGACTTCAACAATAGCCGGTCTTAAAAGAAAAACAGGTTAACTGTTATACCGAACCTTCAAATTAGTGTAACTTTAAATCAACCAAAGATTGGATAATCGTAAATGATTATTTATTTACTCATTATTTGATCCAACTTAAGAACAATTATTTACCTAAAAAATCTGATCCATTTATCCTGACGGAAAATAAGTTTGGATCAATAGAAAAAGCTGATTAATTAACAGCAATAACCAAAAAAACACCACCAAACCATCTGAATCTGCACAGTCATAATCGATACTACTTAAGGTTCAACGTGCATATTTATGTTAATGGCACAACATCTCCTATAGAATTATTAAATAAAATTTGAAAAGAGTTGGGTAACTTTGTAGTATCTACCTGATGTGCAAAAGGAAGCTGGCACTTCCTTTAGCAGCGGCTCTCAAATTAAATACTGAGAGAGTTCTAAAATCTCAACCGGAACCAAAACATCTAACGCAAGCGGCAATAAAGCTATAGTTAGTTTTAACATACAAATTTTATAAATCGTGTTAACGATTCTTTCTAAGGAAGTAGCGAGAAGCGTTATTTTTTTTAAAATTAATAATTTCTTTTTCATTAATATTCTTGAAGTCTCCTTTTTGATTTAGATTCATACGTTGAACTGATCCATGTAATCAGTTCGTTGATATCACGTTCAAGAATACTAATGTTCAACTCTCCACCCGTCAACATTAAATTATAGATAGACTTAACTCTTTTAAAAAAGCTGTCTTCAAAACCAACAAAAGTCAGATAAATAATATATTTAGACGTCAAAAATGGCTTTTTACGGAGAAGTTTGGTAGCTTATATTTGTTCTCTTTATTTAAAGAGCTGAACCGTCTATGTATAAGTTAGACGCTACGTTCCCCGCCCACGCGGGGATTTTGATCAGCTATCAACCATCCATCCTGTCTCAGCGCTATATCTGGCATCAACCAACCACACTTCAAGCCATTTTAATGCTTTTACCGTTTGTTTTAGTTCAAAAACGGTGGCGGCTGTTTTTTCGTCTAGCGTGTTTTTCGCTTCGCGCCATTGATCCTTCGGTACTTTTATTATGCTCAGTGCCCAGGCATGTTGTTCGCCTTTGGCGTAAGGGACGAGTTGGTTGTTTTCTAGAGTTGCTAGGGCGACTTCTACGGTCTCTTGTTCTGTAAGTCGGGAGCCAAAGTCTGCTTTGTCGTCCCATCTGCCATTTGTTGCAGAGTAGCCGTCGGCAATCTCTAACACCGCGTTATGGGCGGTACTGGATTTTGCTTTGTCTTTACCAATGGCCTCTTCGGTTGCTTTCGCTAATGCTTCGGGAATTTGTTCGCAGTCGTCACCGTAAACGCTTTCGACCAGTAAGCGTGCATCGTTGGGCATGGTAAATTGCCCTTTGTCGCTGAGTATTTTTGCGGTTAACCATTGTTGGCCGATATTTTGGTAAACGCCGGAAGTTTTGGGCAATAAGGCTTCTAGCCAATTTCGATGCGTTGCCGAATCCAGCTCTGGCGTTAACACGGTGAGTGTCG
Source organism: uncultured Alteromonadales bacterium (assembly GCA_937864365.1). Taxonomy (GTDB): domain Bacteria; phylum Pseudomonadota; class Gammaproteobacteria; order Pseudomonadales; family Cellvibrionaceae; genus Sessilibacter. Next base: position 8,663 of record CALMJT010000105.1, read on the forward strand.
GTGCGGAACGTTGTTCTTGTTCAGCAGGATTACCGTGTTGATCGCGAACATGGCGTTGTAACCGCCCCGCCCTTTGGATAATTAAATCAATGGGCGCGAGGTCGGTTATCATGTAATCAAAATCAAGGTCGAGGCTTTGCTCCACCACTTGGGTGGCGATTAATATTTGTTTTTTCCGGCCGTTAAATTCCGATTGATTGTTAAATTTTTCGAGTACACTTTCTTCGATTTTTCGGCGATCTAATAATGCGTAACGGCTGTGAAAAAGCGTGATTTCAGCATCATGTAAATCTGGATGATTTTTTAATTCTTGATAGGTTTGTTGCGCCAACGCTACGGTATTACGAATCCAACAAATACATTGATTATTATTGGTTGCTTTAATAATCAACTCTATTGCGTATAGTTCATTATGAATTAAATCCACTTGCACAGTGCGCTCTACGCTTTCGCGAGTGGCGACTTTTTCTTCGTCAAAGTAAACACCCGTTTGATTATCGATGGTTTGCAACGTGGTTTGAGTAAACCACGGAAAACTGTCGAGCGTTGCTTCACTTTTAATTTTTCCGACTTGTTTTAAATTGTTTTTCGCACTTAAACCGTTAATAAAGGCGTTGTTGTATTTATCTCGCTGATTATTGGGCAAAGTGGCAGATAACAAAATCACGCAACCGCCGGTATTGGCGTGATATTCAATTAACCTTTCTAAAATTTGTGTCATGTAGGCGTCATAGGCGTGCACTTCGTCGATAATTAATATTTTTCGGTGTAACCCTAATAATCGTAAAGCTTGGTGGCGTACCGGCAACACACCCAGCATGGCTTGATCAATCGTGCCCACGCCCACCTCGGCCAGTAACGCTTTTTTGCGACTGTCGGCAAACCAAGCATTGCAGTAATTGCTGGCGGAGGTTTCGTCGGCAATGTAATCGCTGTCTTGTTGTTGCTCAGATAACATAATTGCATCAGAAAAATCTTGATTTTGGGTACTGGCGCCGTGAGCCAGGACCAATGACGGCAATTCAGTCTCGTCATACAAAGCGCGATAACTTTTGGCCAAGCGTTGATACATCGAATTCGCGGTGGCCATGGTTGGCAAACCCACATAAAGTCCGTCGGCAAGGTTTTCTGCCATTAATCGATGAGCTAATATCATTGCGGCTTCGGTTTTTCCGGCACCGGTCACGTCTTCTAAAATAAATAATTGCGGGCTATTTAAAATTTCGATTTGAGCGGCTTTTGCTTGCAAAGGCGTTGGGGTTTTAATGTAATCAAACTGCTGAGTAATACCGGTAAAGGGGTTTTTCTTTTTAAACGCAAACGCGGGAGAATTTAATGCTTTTTGAGCCTGAGGCAAGGCAACTTTTTGCCAATAATATTGTAAATTGATATTTTCTGGCTCTATGTTTTCTGGCTGTAAGTCTTCTGAATTGTCTGGATTTTCGAAATTTCTATAAGGAAAAAACTCTGGGTTTGAGCCAATCCAGTCCGCCAGTACACTGATGCCTGCTAACATCCAAGAGGCTTGTTTGATTTTATTTGGTTTTACTTGGACATGAGTCGATGAATCTAACTGAAATAACTCGACGCAATCTTGCGTAAATTCCGTGGCCGCTTGAATATCTTGATCGCTGGCGTAGGTACGAATATTTCCACTTTTCTCATCTCTTTGATCGACGGGTTTACCGTGGTGGCCTACCGTAATGTTTAACCAACGCTGGTTTTTAGTCGATAACCATTGATTGTCGATTTTTTTAGGTAAATTATTGATTTCTTTAAGTAACAGGTAACCTAAAGCATCGTGGCGTAGATTATAGGAATACGGCTTAGGCTCTTGAACTAACCGATCAGACAATCCCGCGCACTGCTGCTGAAAGCCTGAGCAGAATTTACCCAAATCGTGCAAAGCCAAACAGAAGCTAAACCAATTCTGCAACCACTCGCCATCTACCTCTAATTGCTGCGCTAACACCGAGTTGTAAGGGCCGCTGGGTGATAGCAGCTCGTAACCGACAGCAGCAACGTCTAACGAGTGAAATGGTAGTAGGTGATAATCTGGGTTCTCAATGGGTTTACCGGATATATCTTTGGCACGAGACTTTCCCCAGTAGCGAAAATACGATTTGTGCATGGCAAACTTGTTCCTGAACAACTTAAGATACTTAGGAATGTATACGAGTAATAATTTCGAGATCAATAACTGGTCATATACACATGTAGGATTTTCGGATAGGACTTGGTTTGCAGGTATTTGTTGCTGCTAACCAACATTGACTACGCGCACAAACTCGGTATCGCTCAATAGTTTGAGTTTTAGTGTCATTCACGCAGAAAATTTGTTGAACTTTAAAAGAATATTTACCTTGCTCTAGGATCGACCTAGAGTTTTTGACACGGCAAAAGCGTATTGTCGTTTTGTGTAACAGTAAGTTATTAAAACGGATAAAAATTGAAAGTTAAATTTTCACCTTCTCAATGCAATTAATTCATGAAGAATCAATTAAAGACATCTGTAGAATAATTGATCTCATCATTTCTTAAAAATGCATACATCTTATACACATTCACAAAAGAGAATATCCGTTTTAATTTGGGCAATTTGTTGTAAATTTAATACGTTTAAAAATCACCTATTAAAGCAACATAAAAAATCTATGTGATGCAATACTCAATATGCGATTATGCGCAAAGGCATGTTTAACAAAGCTATAAAAATTCGAGGTTTTTCGATATTTTGAGATTTTTTTGAGGTTTTCTTGAGGTTTGTTTATATATGTTTATGTCCTTGCTGATGAACAAAGAATTTACCTTTAAATTTTTACTGATTTAATTATGGGAAACTCTGATTAACCTAGAGTTTCTCGCGACACAAGGATGTGTCGCC